>CAMLLE010000201.1 GCA_946480555.1 uncultured Verrucomicrobia subdivision 3 bacterium | reverse complement strand
CGCCGCAGTTTCAGCCTTGGGTGATTTCCTATGAAGAAGGAATCACCGCCTCCAGCACGTTCGGGAGAGACGCGCCCTACCTGTTTGCCGGATGACAGTCCTCAATCCCTTTTGCAACTTGTTCGACGGTAATTCCCTTTAATCCGGAATCGCTTTTCACGATGCGAACTCGCTCGTGCGGCGGGCGCCAGATTTGTTCCCGGGTTTCGCCCCACAGCACGACACCAGGCAGGCCAAGCGCGGCGGCCAGATGCGAGATGCCGGAATCGTGTCCAATGAACCCGGAACAGTTCTGAAGCAGCCGGGCCAGTTCCGCGAGCGGCAGGCTTTGCGCCACGCGGATGCGCGTCGGCGGCAGGGCGGCGGCGAGCCGCTGAAGGCGTTCCCCTTCCGCCTCGCCGCCGACGAGCAGCAGGCTGGTTTTCGTCGTTCGCAGCAGGCGCTCGATCAGTTCCGCCCAGTTCTGTTCCGGCCAGTTTTTCTTCTCGCTGCCGCTCCCGGGATGAAGCGCCAGCTGGTTGATGGCCGCGGGTTGATGGCTGATGGAAAGGCGCGGGAGCGGATCGGCGTCGAAGATGGCGAGCCGTTCAAGCGGCTTCAGATAAACGCGCGCGGCGTGGAGCGGTTCGCGTTCATTCGGCCGATGCGGGCCCACGATGAACTGGGCCTTGGTGCAACGACCGACGTTCGTTTTGAAAATTTCGTCCGGATCGAACAGGTAGGAAACGATCAGGTTGAACTCGGCGAAGTATTCCACCAGGTGCGGATTGAGCGAACCGTTCCGCGCGAAGAAACCGGCGAGCGGGCCGGCCTCGATGGGTTGCGCGCGATCGACCAGGTTTCCCGCGATGGCGAGCTGGACGATGTGCGGATAGCCGAGAACTTCAAGATGCGCTTCCGGAAATTGATTTCGCAGCGCAGCAATCGCGGGAAGAGTGAGAATGAAATCTCCGATGGCACCGCCGCGGATGACGAGGATTTTGCCGCGCTTTTGCACGAAGCAACCTCGGCGAGTTCAAAAGACCGTCAAGCCCAGCGCGGCGACAAACAGGCCGAACGCAAGCCGGATGATCGAGCCAGTCTTCACGCGCTTCTCGTCGGCGACCAGCCAGTTCAGGAAATCCCGAAGGCGCCACGGTGAGATCGTGAACCAGATTCCGGCAATCACCAGCACGTAGGCCCAGGTTTGAATCACGAGCGCCCAATGCGTCACTTCCAGCATCGGGCGGCCCGTATCGACCATCAATTTGCCCAGCAGCAGCATCACCACGGCTGCGCCGCGGACGGCGATCAGATCCTGAACATAGATGCAAGTGCCGATGCCGACGGCAGCGAAGCCGGTCATAAGATAGGGCTTCATGCGTTCGAATTCGGAAATGGATTCAATGCTGAGGTAGTAAAGGAACCAACCGGTGCCGAGCAGCATGAGAAAAATCCCGACCGGCACGTTGCGCGGAAACTTCCGGATGGCGGCGGCGAACTTCTGTGGCTGCAGAATGCCGTATATTTGCGGCGCGGCAACCCCGAGGCCGAAGAGGATTGCCAACGTTGACAGCTTCAAATTCATGAACGGCTGGGAAGATGGCGCAAGCGGCCTCAAACGCCAGTCTCTTTTTAGCCCGGAAAAATGCAGGGGCGCAACCCGGCACCCGCACCATGGGGGAAACGTAGGGCAGGCTTTCCAGCCTGCCAGTGAACGGGACTTTCGAGTCCCGTTTCGCAGAACAACTCGGTCGACACGGCGCTGGAAAGCGCCGCCAACCGGCAGCCTGGAAAGGCTGCCCTACACTTTGCCGGCCCGGATCACGGGCCAGGATGGTGCGGGTGCCAAGTTGCACCCAAAATGCGGTTGGAATCTGGATGGAACAGCCGACCTCGCTGTTTTCGGCGGCAACCTGCCGGCGCACCCGACGCTTTCGAAAATGGGAACCGTTTGGTGCCGTCTCGCACCCCGAGTAGTTCGGGCTGACAGCCCGAACTAACGGGCAGGGTTGCCCGTTCCACCCGGATTCCAAACGCGGGTTCCGGCATCCGAAAGAATTGGGACGCTCGGTGGGGAAAAATTCAGGTTGGATGTGCATTATTGATAGCGGTCGCAGCTTGACCTTGCGGGTTTGAACCGAAGAAACTCCATGTCACATTGGGTTGCTGTCCCGATAGATTATGAACGTCAGTCTCACCTGCCCCCAACTCGTTCGTCTGTTCACTCCCATCCTGTTTCTCGCGACGATGCTGCAAAGCTTGCAAGCCTCCGTCTCGACCAACGGCTTTGAGCCGCTCGGGCCGTCCAGCCGCCGGACCGCACTGGTGATTTCCGAGATCATGTATCATCCGTCGCCTCAGTGGGGCACGAACGAGCTTGAGTTCATCGAGGTGTGGAATTCCGGCATCATCACGGAAGATCTCACAGGCCACAAACTGGCCGGCGAAATTGACTTCAGTTTTCCGTCCGGCACCGCGCTCGCACCAGGGCAGTTTCTGGTCGTCGCCAAGGACCCCGCCGCCGCGCAGGCGTTTTACGGAACCACCTTCCTCGGGCCTTACGACGGCAAGTTGAACAACAATGGCGGCAGCCTGATTCTCCTGAACGAACTCGGCGGACAACTGCTTGAGATCGAATACAGCGATGAAGCGCCCTGGCCCGTCGCGGCGGATGGCACTGGCCATTCACTCGTGATCAGCCGGCCGAGCTTCGGCGAAGGCGATCCGCGGGCATGGTCGGCCAGTGATGCGATGCGCGGCTCGCCCGGCGCATTCGAAGTTCACGGAAACGAACCGGCCGACGGCGTGGTGATCAATGAATGGCTCGCGCACACGGATCTGCCGCAGGTGGATTTTGTCGAGCTTTTCAACACCACGACGCAGACGATCGATCTGTCCGGCGCGTGGCTCAGCGATGATCCCACCACGAACAAGTTTCGCATTCCGAACGGCACCTTCATCCCTGGGCGGGGTTATCGCGTGTTCACGCAAAACCAGCTCGGCTTCGCGCTTTCAGCGGAAGGCGAGTCGATCGTTCTCGTGAATTCCAATCAAACCCGCGTGCTGGATGCGGTGCAATTTGACGGCCAGGAAAACGGCGTCTCGTCTGGCCGTTATCCCAACGGCGCGCCGCACTTCCAGCGGCTCGCCACAGCCACGTCCGGCAGCAGCAACACCCCGCCGCGGCTGAGCCCCGTCGTCATCAACGAAATCATGTATCACCCGATTTCGGAGAACGACGACGACGAGTTTGTGGAGCTCTACAACCGCAGCGGCAGCGCGGTGAACCTCTCGGGCTGGCAACTGCAGGACGGGATCAGCTTCACGTTCCCGCCCAACACCATCATTCAGCCGGGCGGCTATTTTGTCGTTACCGCGAATCGCACGAACCTGTTCGCCAAATACCCGCAGCTGAATCTCACCAACACGTTTGGCAATTTCAGCGGCAAGCTGGCCAACAGCGGCGAACGCATCGCGCTCTCAATGCCCGACGACATCGTGTCCACAAACAATTCCGGTCAGCCCGTGACGAACTTTTTCCAGATCGTCGTGAACGAAGTCACCTTCAGTGATGGCGGCCGCTGGGGCAAATGGAGCGATGCCGGCGGGAGTTCGCTGGAGTTGATTCACCCGAATGCCGACACGCGGCTCGCGCCGAACTGGGCCGACAGCGACGAATCGACGAAGGCGCCCTGGACGACCATTGACGCCACCGAGGTGCTGGAAAATGGGCAATCCTTTGCTCATGAAGGCTCGGGAAGTCTCGGCGTCGCGAATCGCTTTGAATTTTTCCTCCAAGGCACTGGCGAGTCGCTCATCGACGATATTGAATTCCTGAACAACAGCGGCGGAAACATGGTGGCCAACGGAACCTTCGCCAGCGGCACCAACGGCTGGACACTCGGCGGCGTGCTCCGGGATTCCTTCATCGAAAACGGCGTCGGAACAGGCAACAGCGCTGCACTGCATCTGAAATCGACCGGACGCGGCGACACCGGCCCGAACAAAGTCGTGCGCGCGCTAAACTCCACGGCATCCACCGGTGGCGCAAACACCGGCACGATCCGCGCGAACGTCCGCTGGTTGAAAGGCACCCCGTACGTCCTGCTTCGCATTCGCGGAAACTGGATGGAAGTTTCCCAGCGTTTAAACGTGCCGAACAACTGCGGCACCCCGGGGCTTCCAAATTCACGGCTCGCGGCCAACGTCGGCCCGGCAATCACTGATGTGCGCCACTGGCCGGTCCTCCCGGCCGCCAGCCAGGCGGTGGTCGTGAGTGCGCGATTGTCCGATCCAAATGGCATCGCATCCGCCGCGGTGAATTACCGCATCGATCCCGCCACGGGCTACAGTTCGGTGACGATGCGGGATGACGGCACCGGCGGAGACGCGCTGGCCGGGGATGGGATTTACTCGGCTACGATTCCGGGCAGGAACGCCGGCACCTTGGTCGCGTTCTATCTTTCTGCCACGGACGGTTCGGCAGCTGGCAGCCAGTTCCCCGCCGAAACACCGGCGCGCGAGTGTCACGTGCGCTGGGGAGAAGCGGTGTATGGCGGGGCGTTTGGCACCTACCGACTGTGGGTCACCAGCAAGAATGTCAACTTCTGGGCGGCGCGTGAGAAGAACGCGAATGACCCGATCGATGCCACGTTTGTTTACGGCAACTACCGGGCCGTTTACAACGTGGACACGATGTACAGTGGCAGTCCGTTTCACGCGCCGAACTACGACGGGCCGACGGGGAGTTTCCCGTGCGATTACGAAGTGAACTTCAATTCTGATGATCGTTTCCTCGGTTCGGAACCGTTCGTGTTGAGCGCCTATGACGTCAATCACGGGAGTTTCTTCATGAATGACGATTCAGGCCAGGTGGACCTCACCGGAACATGGATCGCGCGCAAACTTGGCCAGCAATACAACTACCGCCGTCACGTCCGCATGGTGGTAAACGGCCTTTACCGCGGGACGATCTACGACGATACGCAGCAGCCCAATTCAGAGATGTTGGACGAGTATTTCCCGGACGATGAACAGGGCGACCTGCGGAAGATCGAAAGCTGGTTCGAGTTTGCGGACAACGCCGTCTCGCAGGGAAGCATCTACGCCACGATTCAGCGCATCAACAAGAGCACGGGAGAGATTGATCCCAAGCGCTATCGCTGGAACTGGCGCCCGCGCGCGACCGACGATCCAAACCGGTGGACTGCGTTCACGAACCTCGTCGCCGCCGTGAACAACACCAGCGCGCCCAACTACCCCGATCTGGTGCGCACCTGGATGGACGTGCCGAATTTCCTGCGGCCAATCATAACGCACCACATCTGCGGCAGCTGGGACAGCTACGCCTACAGTCGCGGCAAAAACATGTACGCCTACAAGCCGGACAACCAGGGCTGGCGCTTGCTGATGTGGGATATCGAAATCTCCCTCGGCGCCGGCGGCGACGGGCCGGCCACGAGCATTTACACGATGTTCGATTCGACGTTGCGGTCGATGATCTTGAACAACCCTGAGTTTCATCGCGAGTATTTGCGGGGCTTCCGGGAGGCGGTGGATACTTCGCTCGCACCAGGCGCAGCGGACCAGGCATTGAACGAGCGCTACGCGGCCTTCCAGGCAAACGGGGTTCCGATGCAGTCGCCGCAATTCATCAAGGATTACATCACCAGCCGACGCTCGTATCTGTTAAGCGTGCTGCCGAACGCCAGTTTCACCATCAGCAATCCGTCGTACCAAGTTGTGAACGGCGCAAATGCGATCGTCGTTTCGGGCACGGGCCCGCTGTCGGTGGAAGACATCCTCGTCAATGGCGCGGCGTACAAGATTAACTGGACCAGCGTCACGAACTGGAGCGTCACCGTGCCGCTTGTAAATGGCAGCAACATCCTGAGCATCGTGGCGGCGGACCGGCTTGGGACGAACATCGCAGGCGCGAGCGGTTCCATCACGGCGAACTACACCGGCAGCACGGTGGCACCGGAGGGGTTCGTGGTGTTCAACGAGATTCAATACAAGCCGGCAGTGGAAGGCGCGGCTTACGTTGAGCTGTTCAACACGCATTCGAATTACACGTTTGATCTCACCGGGTGGACGATCAACGGCTTGAACTACGCCTTCCCGTCGGGAGCCACACTGGCGCCGGGCGGATACCTGGTGCTGGCTCAGGATCCACAAATCTTCAATCAGACCTACGGATCCAGCGCGGTGGCTTTTGACCCGTTTGCCGGAACGCTCGATCCCGAC
>CAMLLE010000200.1 GCA_946480555.1 uncultured Verrucomicrobia subdivision 3 bacterium | reverse complement strand
GACGCGCTCCGGGGCAGGATCATTCCCAATGACATGGAAGTGTCCATCACTCGTCATTACGGCGAGACGGCCGCGGAGAAGTCCAACGAACTGTTGCTGCACATGGGGATCGCCGTGATTGGCGTTTCGATCCTGATTCTTCTCGCGCTGGGCTGGCGCGAGTCGGGTATCGTAGCCATCGCAATTCCGTCCACACTCGCGCTCACGCTCCTGGTTTTTTATCTTCATGGTTACACGCTCAATCGCATCACGCTGTTCGCGCTGATCTTCTCGATCGGCATTCTCGTGGATGACGCGATCGTCGTTGTGGAGAACATCGTGCGGCATTTCCATCTTCCGTTTAACAAAGGCCGGAGTTGGTCAGCGATCGCCGTCGAGGCTGTGAACGAAGTGGGCAATCCGACGATTCTGGCAACCTTCGCCGTGATTGCCGCCGTGCTGCCGATGGCCTTCGTCGGCGGATTGATGGGGCCGTATATGCGTCCGATTCCCATCGGTTCCAGCGCGGCGATGTTCTTTTCCCTGGCCATCGCCTTCGTGGTTACGCCGTGGGCCAGCATCCGCGTCCTGCGGTGGGGACGAAAATATTCTGCGCTGACCATGGCGACAGGCGGAGCCGCGCATGATGGCAAACCACACCTGCACTCAGAGCATCCGGAAGACTTCTTCACGAGGTTGTACCGCCGGCTGATGAACCCGCTGATTCAGAATGCGAAATGGCGAACGGCTTTTCTCGCCGGGGTCGTGATTCTTCTGCTCGCGGCAATGGCTCTCATGGGCATCGGCTGGGTGAAGGTGAAAATGCTGCCCTTCGACAACAAGAGCGAGTTCCAGATCATCCTGAACATGCCCGAAGGGAGTGCGTTGGAAAACACGACCCAGGCGGCGCGTGAGATTGCGGCGGCGGTGCGCGTCGAACCCGAGGTGACCGATTATCAGATCTACGCGGGTGTCGCCTCGCCCTTCAACTTCAACGGACTCGTGCGCCACTACTTCATGCGGCGCGGTGCCAACGTCGCAGACATTCAGGTTAACCTCGTTCCAAAAAGTGACCGGCAGGCCCAGAGCCATGACATTGCCAAGCGGATCCGCCCGCGCGTCGCGGAGATCGCCGCCCGGTATGATGCTCGCGTCGCGGTTGCCGAAGTTCCGCCCGGGCCACCCGTGCTGCAAACTCTCGTGGCTGAAATCTACGGACCGAGCGAGGAAAGCCGCCTGAGACTGGCGCGCAAGGTCATCGCCATATTCAAAAGCACTCCCGGCGTGGTGGACACGGACTGGTATATCGAGTCTGATCAGCCTCGCACACGCTTCGTCATCGATAAGGAGAAGGCCGCTCTGAACGGCATCAGTGCCGAAACCATTTCCGAAACGCTGCGGCTGGCTGTTGGAGGGTTGCCCGTGGACTTGTTGCACGTGCCACGCGAGAAGGAAGACGTGGATATCAGATTGCAGCTGCCGCGAGCCAGTCGAACGACTCCTGAGGAACTGCTGGCCCTGCGCATCCGTTCCACTACGAGTCCCACGTCCCCGCTTGTTCCTCTGCGGGAACTGGTAAAGGTTGAGCAAGCGACGGTGGAGAAAAGCATCTATCACAAGAATCTGATGCCGGTCACTTACGTCATTGGTGACGTGGCCGGCGTGGTGGAAAGCCCGGTCTATGCGATTCTCACGATGAACAAGGCGTTGCAGGCGCTCGACACACGCGAAGTCGGCGGAACCGGAGCGCAGCTCAGAATCCACAACGCCTCACAGCCATTCACTGATCATGCGCCTTCGATGAAATGGGATGGCGAGTGGCATATCACCATCGAAGTGTTTCGAGATCTTGGCACAGCCTTCGCCGCGTGCCTGGTGTTGATTTTCATCCTGATGGTCGGCTGGTTTCGCTCATTCGTGACGCCATTGATTGTCATGATGGCAATCCCGTTTTCACTGGTGGGCATCATGCCCGCGCACGGTGCTTTGGGTGCGTTCTTTACCGCAACATCCATGATTGGCTTCATGGCTGGCGCCGGAATCGTGGTCCGAAACTCGATCATCCTGGTGGACTTCATCGAACAGCGATTGCGTGAGGGAATGCCGCTGGCTGAAGCCGTGGTGGACGCAGGCGCGGTGCGATTTCGTCCCATGCTCTTGACCGCGCTGGCTGTCGTGGTTGGCGCCAGTGTGATTTTGGCTGACCCCATTTTTCAGGGTCTGGCCATCTCGCTCATGGCGGGAGAAATCGCCTCGCTACTGATCAGCCGCATGGCAGTGCCCGTGCTGTATTTCATGACCTGCAATCGGAAAACGCAGCGACACGCAAAACTCAGTTGATCCGCCGAAACGCAAGGGCATCTCAAATGATAAAAGGCGATCCGTCATCAAGGTGATGGAAGGCGGACTCACATTTGTTCGTCACCCGAGCAGCCATTTTTCCGCATGAAACGGACGTCACTGTTGAACCGGGGCCTTGTTGGCGATCGATAATCAAGCGCCGAATCACAGCACGCGTTTCACCGCGGCAAGCCAGTCGGTGTGAAGTCGGTTTGCTGCGGCTGATCTCATTTTCGGTGCGAACAGTCTGGTCTGCCGTGAGATTCCGGCCAGTTGAGCCATCGATTCATACACACCGAGACCGAGCCAGCCGTTCATGGCTGCGCCCCAGGCAGACGCCTCTGTCACTTCGGACACTTTCAGCGCGGCGCGGGTCATGTCCGCGGTGAATTGCATCAGGAACCGGTTGCGCGTGGGCCCGCCATCGGCATGCAGCGCGCGAAGTTGAACGCCAGAATCCGCGCGCATCATTTCGAGCACATCGCGAAGCTGATACGCGATGGATTCCAGCGCAGCGCGGGCAACATGCGCGCGTTCGGTGTAAGCGGTCATGCCGATGATTGCCGCCCGTGCATCGGATGACCAATACGGCGCGCTCAAGCCCGCGAATGCCGGCACCAGAAAGACGCCGCCGTTGTCCTTCACCCGGCGGGCCAGCGTTTCAGCTTCATCGGCGTTTCGAATCAGGCCGAGCTGATTTCGAAGCCACTCGATGGTCGCGGCCGAGAAGTTGATCAAGCCTTCGAATGCGTAGGTGGGTTTGTCGCGCCAGACCCACGCCAGGGCGGTCACAGCGCCGCGTTCCGCGATTCGCATCTTCTCACCGATGTTGAGCATAACGCTGGTGCCGGTGCCGAAGGTCGCCTTGGCGGTCCCGGGTTCGTAGCAGCGCTGCGCGAACAAAGATGCCTGCGAATCTCCCATGACGCCGACGATGGGAATGCGCTTGGGAAGAATGCCGCCAGCGTCGGTCTCGCCGAAGTGCGCGGCGCTTTCGCGAACTTCGGGCAACGCGGCAATCGGGACTTTGAACAGCCGGCACAGATCGGAATCCCAGCGAAGCCTGCCGATGTCGAAAAGCAATGTGCGGCTTGCGTTGGTGAAATCGGTGGCGAACACCTTGCCGCCCGTAAGCCGGTGAATGAGGTACGTGTCAATGGTGCCGACCACGGCTGTGCCGCGTTTCAGCGAGGTGGCGACAGCCGGCTGGTTTTCAATCAACCACCGCACCTTGGAAGCTGAGAAGTAGGTGTCGATCTTGAGCCCGGTTTTGCGCAGCACTGTCGGGCCGTGGCCATGCTTGGCCAGCTTTGCGCAAAGCGCATCGCCGCGGCGATCCTGCCAGACTAGCGCGTGGTGCAGCGACTTCCCGGTTTTTCGGTCGAACGCGAGAACAGTTTCGCGCTGGTTGGTGAGGCTTAGGGCTGCGAGCTTTGCCAGGTGCTTCTGGTTTCGGCGCGCAATCTCGCGGATCACTCCCAGCACGTTTTGCCAGATTTCTTCGGCGTCATGTTCCACCCAGCCGGGGCGCGGATAAATCTGCCGATGATTCCGCGAAGCCTTGTCCAGTACCTTGCCGCGGACGTCGAAGAGAACGGCTTTGGTGGCGGAAGTGCTTTGGTCGATGGAGAGAATGAGGTTCATCGCAAGGTTCAATCGAGAGTTGCGGGGCAGAGTTCAGCCCCGGCTTAAGAGCTTCGCGGCAGTGTGGCTCAATCCTTCCATGCTGATTCCGTAATGGCGGAAAATATCGGCCTGGGCGCCTGGCACGGTTTCCTCATCGGGAATGCCGACGATCCGGAACGGTTTGCTGATGCCGGCCTGCATCAAGACTCCCGCGCAGGCTTCTCCCAGCCCGCCGTGAACCATGTGTTCCTCAACCGTCACAATGGCGCGGCAATCACGACCGGCCTTGAGAATGGCCGCTGAATCGAGCGGCTTGATGGTAGGCATTGAGATGACTCGCGACTGCATGCCTCGTTCCGTCAGGTGTCCCGCGGCCAGCAGAGCATGCACGACGGTTTCGCCGGTGGCGATGAATGCCACATCGTTCCCATCGCGCAGGGTAATGGAACGTCCGGCTTCGAACTGCGTGCCCGGTGAATGCAAATGGTGCATCGCTGCTTTTCCGAATCGCACGAAGACCGGCTTCGTGGCTTTTGCGGCGAACCGGATCGCTTCACGCGATTCGAAATTATCGGCGGGAACGATGATCGTCAGGTTGTTGATCGCGCGCAGCACGGCGAGATCGTGGAGCGAATGATGCGTGGTGCCGAGCGCGCCGTAGCTGACACCGGAGCTGATCCCGATGAGAACCGCCGGAACATTGGAATAGCAAATGTCGTTCTTGATTTGTTCCAGCGCGCGCGCCGTCAGGAAGCAGCTGGGTGAAACGCCAAACGATTTCTTTCCGCAGGCGGCGAGTCCAGCGGTGATGCCGACCAGGTTTTGCTCAGCAATGCCGACTTCAACGATCTGCCTGGGCAGGGCTTTGCCGAACGGCGCAAGTTTGCCGGAGCCGCGCGAATCGCTGGTCACGGCGATGATGTTCGGATTGGCGCGTGCAAGTTCCTCCAATGTAGCGGCGAACTCGTCGAGGTTGGCGCGTCCCATTTTTAGACCGAGCTTCTCAGCCATTGCTCTGGCCGCGGGCGTGAACATCGATGGGGCGGGGGCGCTCATGAATACGGGTCTATCCGTCCGTTGGGGTCGAAGGCGTGTTCAGAATCAATTGATAAAAGGCGAGGTCAAGCCATTGGCCGAATTTGAAACCGGCATGGCGGATGGTGCCGCAATGGACAAACCCCAGACTTTCGTGCAGGCGAATACTCACGGCGTTGGTCGTGTCGATGCCGCCCACGAGACAATGATAATCCTGTTGCTGCGCAGCAGCGACGATCTCCTTGAGCAGCTGCTTCCCGATTCCGCGTCCGCGAAACCGGGCATCCACATAAACTGAGTGTTCAATTGAATACTTGTACGCCGGCCACGTGCGGAACATCCCGTAGCTTCCGAATCCCATTAGTTCGCCCGCGTCATTTTCGATCCCGATCACGGGGAAGTTCCCCTTCGACTTCGCCTCAAACCAGTCAGTCATCATTTCAATCGTTCGCGGTTTGTAGTCGTAGAGGGCCGTGGAGTTCAGAATGGCGTCGTTGAAGATTGCCAGGATTGCAGCCGCGTGACGCTTCTGCTGGCAGCGAACGACCGTGAACTGATCTGAGGCCGATTCTCTCATGACCTCAAATTCGCTTCCGCCACGTCGAGTTCAGCGAGCGCTTGTTTCAGTTCATCGTCGGTCGGAACGCCGTGATGCCATTTGGGAACGTTCTCCATGAAACTCACTCCTTTCCCCTTCACGGTATTTGCCACGATGAACGTCGGTTTTCCGTCTTCCGGTTGAGAAGTGAGGGCACGAGTCAGTTCCGCATAGTCGTGGCCATTCACGCAACGGACGGTCCAGCCGAAGGCGCGCCACTTGTCCTCCAAGGGTTCGTTGCACATCACGTCGCGCGTGTGGCCGGTGATTTGAAGCGTGTTGTGATCGAGAATGGCAACCAGGTTGTCGAGCTTGTAATGCGCGGCGGCGAGGGCGGCTTCCCAGTTTGAACCTTCGGCGAGTTCGCCATCTCCCAGCAATGTGAAAACCCGGTACGGCGCGTTGTCCATCTTCGCTGCCAGAGCCATGCCGATGGAGATGGGCAATCCGTGTCCCAGCGCGCCGGTGTTCATCTCCACGCCGCGAATGTGCCGCGTGGGATGGCCGACGTAATGCGATTGATAATGGCAGACGGTTTCCAGATCAGCCTCTGGAAAGAAGCCTCGATCGGCGAGAACGGCATAGAGAGCTTCCACACAATGACCCTTGCTCTGCACGTAACGATCGCGATGAGGGTCGTTGAATGTCGCCGGGGAAACTCGGAGCACGCGGTGATAAAGCGCGTT
>CAMLLE010000199.1 GCA_946480555.1 uncultured Verrucomicrobia subdivision 3 bacterium | reverse complement strand
TGATGACGGCGCGCGTTACCGATTCGCCGACGTAAGCTTCCGCGTCAGCCTTCAGCTTCTTCAGGACTTGAGCTGAGATTTCCTCCGGCGTGAATTCGCGGCCGTGAATGGGAATCGTGATCGCGCCGGAGCCGCTTCCTTGGACAGGATAGGTGACGAGCATTTCCTCGCGTGTAACGTCCGAGCCGCGCCTGCCGATGAAGCGCTTCACCGAATAAGCGGTTTGCTGCGGTTGCACGAGCCGTACGCGATTTGCGGCAGCCCCGACGACGGGCGGTGCCTCCGAGGACGGGAAATGAACCACGGACGGCGTCAGACGCCGGCCTTCAGAATCCGCAATCACCAGCGGAATGCCGGAATCCACGATGGCCACCAGCGAATTGGTCGTGCCGAGATCAATGCCCACAATCTTGCTCATAGGGAGGGGTGGAATGTGAGTTGGCGCAACCCATGTGGCAAGGAGTGTTTGAAAGGGAAATGGGGTCGCGCCTTTTCAGGAAACCGATGGTCACAGATTAAGATTTGCGGTTCCGCACTGCCGCATCCGCCATCGGCTGACGCCGCCGCATAAAAGCTTGGCAATGCCTCTGCTCACTTCGTTTGATTAGGCATGAACTGCATCGTCACAGCGGGGCCGACGTTTGAGAAAATGGACAATGTGCGTCGGCTGACGAATTTTTCGACAGGCCAGCTCGGGACGGAACTGGCCGGTTATCTGGCCGATCATGGGCATCAAGTGACGCTGCTGATCGGCGAGCAGGCGACGTATGCTGGCGAACGCCGCGCCACCCACACGCAGACATTCACCACCACGGCCGATCTCCAGGAACGCTTTCGAAATCTCGCCAGCACGGGGGTGGATGCAATTTTCCACGCTGCCGCCGTGAGCGACTTCACGTTTGGAAAGATCTGGCTCCGTTCTGCCGAAGGTGAATTGTCGGAGCTGAAATCCGGGAAGATATCCACGCGGAATGGAACCTTGCTCGCCGAACTGGTGCCCACGCCGAAACTGATTGCGGAACTGCGCGATTGGTATCCGAAGGCGAAATTGATCGGCTGGAAGTATGAGGTGGACGGCGATCGCACTGCCGCGGTTGCGGCGGCGTTGCGGCAGGTTCGCGAATGCCTGACCGACGTTGCAGTGGCCAACGGCGCCGCATACGGCGAAGGGTTTGGCATCGTGACGCCAAACGGAAAATGCCAGCACGTGCCGGAGCGCGGCGCGTTGTTCGAGGCGTTGGAAGCGTTGCTGCGGTGAACCGTTGAATCGTGAATGGGCGAACTTCGAAACCGGCACCGACGGCGAAACGCAAGTTCAGCCGACGGCGCTTCCTATTGGCGAGTGTGCTGGGGATTCCAGGTGCGCTGGTGGGGCACGCGCGGTTCATTGAGCCAGACTGGCTGAAGGTGCGGACGATTCGGTTGAGTTCTGAAGCCCGCGAACTGCGGTTCGTTCATTTCACTGACCTGCATTACAAAGGCGACCGCGAGACGGCCGAAGCCGTGGTGCACCGCATCAACTCGCTGTCGCCCGACTTTGTGTGTTTCACCGGCGACCTGATCGAAGAACCAGGGGACTTGGATGCGGCGGTGAGAATCCTCGCAGGAATCAAATCGCCGCTCTTTGCCGTCCCGGGTAATCACGATTTCTGGACGAAGCTTCCGATGTCGCGCTTTGCGAACGCATTCACGCAGATCGGGGCGGACTGGCTGCTGGATGAAAGCCGTTCCCTTGCCGGCGGCAAAGTTCATCTCGTGGGCGCGAGCTGCCGCTCAGATCACGATCCTCTGCCCGCACCGAAGGTTGGAGCTTTCAACCTTCTGCTCATGCACTATCCCGCGTGGGTGAACAATCTCCGTGGCAGCAATTTCGATCTCATTCTCGCGGGCCATTCGCATGGCGGGCAGGTTCGCATTCCGTTCTATGGCGCGATCATGCTGCCGTTCGCCGTCGATCAATACGATTTGGGAATGTTCCAAACGTCCGCTGGACGGCTTTATGTGAACCCGGGCATCGGTTGGTTCCCGGTTCCGCTGAGATTCAACTGCCGGCCTGAAATCACGGTTTTCGAGTTGTGAACTTCATGGGAGAATGCAGTCGTTTGGAGGTTCTTCAATCTGAACTGTAGGAGACGACGTCAGGAGTCTTTCAAAATTCTCGGAAGGAAGAAGTTTGAGACTCCTTACGTCGTCTCCTGCCTGGTTCATGGCGAGTCGGCGCCAAGCAGAACCTTCTCTCCGGCCATTCCTCCATCTCGCGCGATTGAGGGCATTCGCACGATTGGAGGCTCGTGCAATCCGCTGCCCCGGCGTATGCTCGCGAGCATGACCGTGACCGCCAAACCCGATTCGCCTCTGCTGAATCCGGTGACGTCTTTGTGGGGCGTCGGCGCGGAACGGGCGAGGTTGCTGGCCCGCCTGGAGATTCTCACCGTTCGCGATCTGCTGCTGCACAAGCCCCGGCGCTATGAGGATCGCCGCCGCTTCCTGGCGATCCGTGAATTGCAGCTCAAAGAACCGGCCTGTGTGCGCGGCACGGTGATCGCCTCCGGTGTGAAGCGTTGGAAGAAGGGCGAACGCGCGATGTTCGAATGCATTCTCGACGACGGCACGGCGCATCTCCACTGCCGCTGGTGGCAGGCGTATTCCTGGATGGAAGAGTATTACGCCGCGGGCCGTGAGTTCGTGGTTTTTGGGAAGCCGGATTCGCTGCGGCCCCGCACCATCGATCATCCGGAAACGGAGCTGGTCGAGACCGGGGAGGAGAATCTCGTTCACCTGAATCGGATCGCGCCGGTCTATCCGCTCACCGAAGGACTGCCGCAACGCTGGTTGCGCGGCTTGATGTGGCGAACGCTCGAGCAATTCGTTGGCCCGGCGCGCCACGATGCGCGCGAATTTCCAGAGTGGAACGACGCGGACCAACGGCTGCAGCGTGCGCCGACGGTTTCGCGTTTGTATCCGACCCGGGCGAATGCCCTGGCGATGCTGCATTTTCCAGAAAGCCTGGACGATGGCGAGATCGCGCGGCGGCGGCTGGCGTTGGATGAATTCGTGGAACTGCAAATTCAAATGCGGCGTCGGCGGCGGCTGTTCGAAGTGAAATCCAACGCGCTGCCCTGCGGTGGCGACAACCGGTTGATCAAACCGTTTCTGCAGAAGCTCGGATTCAAACTCACGGATTCGCAAACTGCAGTGCTGCGCGAGATCCGCACTGACTTGCGCGGCCGGCATCCAATGCGGCGATTGCTGCAAGGCGACGTCGGGGCGGGGAAGACAGCGGTGGCGGCGTGCGCGGCGTTGATGGCGATTGAAAGCGGCTATTCCGTGGCGTTGATGGCACCGACGGAGATTCTGGCGGAACAGCACTTCGCAAACTTCACCAAGTGGTTTGCGGAACTGGGCGTTGCGGTGGAGATCAGAACAGGAAGCAGGAAAACGCCTGGTGAAGGGAAAACATCCAACACTCAAGCAGGTCGGCGGCCCGAAACTCAAAACTCAAAACCCGGAACCTTGACCATCGGCACGCACGCGCTCCTGACGGATGGGTGTGAAATTCCCCGGCTCGGGCTGGTCATCATCGACGAGCAGCACAAGTTTGGCGTGGCGCAGCGCGAGCAACTGGTACGGAAGGGAACTTATCCGCATCTGCTGGTGATGACCGCAACGCCGATTCCGCGAACGCTGGGGTTGACGTTATATGGCGATCTGGACGTGTCCACGATTGCCGCGCCGCCAGCGGGCCGCGGACGGATCAAGACCTTTGTGCGCGCTGCGGAAACGCTGCCAAAGGTATGGAGCTTCATTCGCGAGAAGCTGGCCAGCGGCCGCCAGGCTTACGTCGTTTACCCGCGCGTTTCGGAAAGCGAAGGCAACGAGGTGAAAGCCGTGACGAAGGAATTCGAACGGCTGCAACGTGCGCTGGCGCCGCATCGCGCCGGGATGTTGCACGGCCGAATGCAACCGCGGGATAAGGAGACGGCGATGGCGGAGTTTCGCGCGAATCAAATCCAGGTGCTGCTGGCGACATCGTTGATCGAGGTGGGTGTAGATGTTCCGAATGCAACCGTGATGCTGATCGAGAACGCGGAGCAATTTGGATTGGCACAGCTGCATCAATTGCGCGGACGCATCGGACGCGGCGCGCATGACTCATTCTGCATTTTGGTTTCCGGCGCGACGAACGAGGAGGCGCGGAAGCGGTTGAAGGTGCTGGAGGAGACGAATGACGGGTTCCGGATTGCGGAAGAGGATCTGAAGCTGCGGGGGCCGGGTGAATTGCTGGGCCGCGATCAGAGCGGGATGCCCGCCTTTCGATTTGGAAATCTGGCCGAGGATTTTGAACTGATTCGACTCGCGAAACACGTGGCCGCGTTGGCGGATCTTTAAACTGACGCGACTCGTGATCGCGCGCCACGCCGTTTCGGAACTCCCGGGAACAGAGTTGATCCCTGAATCACGTGATCGACTGAAGGGCGGCGAGACGATGAAAATGACCCTTGAGTGCGAGCAATTGCTCCGCGGTGCCGACCTCCACGACCTGACCTTTCTGCATGACGACGATCCGATGGGCATGGCGGATGGTTGAGAATCGGTGTGCGACGATCAGGGTGGTGCGGCCGCGAGTCAAATGCGTGAGCGCTTCCTGAACGAGGCGCTCGGATTCGGCATCGAGAGCGGACGTGGCTTCGTCGAGCAGGATGATGCGCGGATTGCGGGCCATGGCTCGGGCGATCGCGAGACGCTGGCGTTGTCCACCGGAAACGCGGGCGCCGCCTTCGCCGAGCGGAGTGTCGAGTTGCTGGGGCAGGGAACGGACAAACTCGGCGAGGTTTGCCTGCGCGAGAATTTCCCAGAGTTCCCGATCTGAAACACCTTCGAGTCCGAACGTGACATTCTCCCGGACCGTGCCGTTGAAGAGAATTGTCGCCTGCGGCACAACGCCAATCTGTCGGCGGTAACTGCGCAGGTTCAATTCGCGCAAATCGATCCCGTCCAGCAATACGCGTCCGGCGCTGGGCTGCCGCAGGCCGATGGCGAGGCTGATGAGCGTCGATTTGCCCGCGCCCGATTCGCCGACGAACGCGATCGTTTCGCCCGCCGCCATCTGAATGGAAACATCCTTGAGCGCCACTTCACGACCTTGCGGATACGAGTAGCTGACCCGTTCAAAGGTGATTTCGCCCTTCAACGGATTCGGCGCTGCTGGTTTGTTCGATGGTTGCTCCACGTGCGTCGATTCCAGGACTTCGCCGATGGACCGGATGGCATCCGAACCCTGTGCCAATGCCGGAAACACGCTCATCAGCTGCTGCACTGCGCCCACCAGCATCCCGAAGAACGTGTGATACATCACGGCGTCGCCGACCGTGATCTTCTGTTGCACCACGAGCCACGAAGAGAAGACGAGGCAGGCGAGCTGAAAGAAGCTGAACGTGAACCAGGAGCTCGAGGCGAAGAATTCCGTCAGGGTGTCCACCTTCAATCCGCGTTCTCGCAAGCGTTGGAACACAGTCCGCACGTGGCGCGATTCCTCCTCTTCCAACCCATGCGCGCGCGTGACCGGGAGCATGTGAAGCATCTCACCGACCCGCGCGTTCATCAGTTCCGTTTCGACACGCAGGGCATGGTACTGCTCGCGAAAGCGGCGGTCGAACAGCTTCAGCAGCAGCACACCGGCCGGGACCGTGACCACGAAGTAAACCGCAAGCACGGGCTGGGCGGCCAGGGCGATGACCGAACCGTAAAGGATGACCAGCAAACCATTGAGGCCGGTGTGCATCAGATGGCGGCAGAGCGAATCAATCGCATCCACGTCGCGCAGGATCTTCGTCTGCAACGCCCCGGTTTGCTTTTCCTCATGGAAGCTGACGGCGAGTTGTTGCAGCCGGTCCACCAGCGCGCTGCGCAGTGCAAACTGCATGTGCCGCAGCACGCGGCTCAAGCATCGGACAAACCATGTGTGCACGAATGGATTCTGCACAAGCAGTGCGAGGTAAATTCCGGCGACGATCAATACGCGCCGGAGCGAGTCCTCGCGCAACGGCGTGAGCGCATCGATGATGAATTTGATCGCCAGCGGCAGCAGCGAAGCGGGCGCCTGCTTGATGATGTAGAGAACGATGGCAGCAAAGACCTGCGGACGTTGATCAGAAAACAGCAGCCACAGAGTGCGGCGTGGGCGGTTCGAATCGAAACGTCCATCGAGCAGAAAATCCCAACCGGCTTCCTTGCTGGAATTCATCGGCGGCATTGAATCGATGCGCCAGCCGGGTG
>CAMLLE010000198.1 GCA_946480555.1 uncultured Verrucomicrobia subdivision 3 bacterium | reverse complement strand
CGTGATAAGCCTTGATCACGCGTCCATCGAATGTGAGATGCACCGTCGCGCGGAGTGTGTCTTTGACTTTAAGCATAACGGTTCCGACCGCGCTCAATATTGCGTAAGGCCGACGACGCGGAAAGCGGGAAGTCTGGATGGAGAACGGGGCGAACAAGAGACGCGGGAGCGAGGAATGGTATGGGAATGGAGCCGGAACTGAGATTGAACCGGTTCTTTCTTGGGCGCACAACGGTCATGGTTAGTGGAACCTTCGGCTACGGGGCCGTGGACCGCATTGCGATCCACGGACACGCTCAAATCCAATCACAGCGAAGTGGTGGGACTCACTCATTAGGAGGGCAACCGAAAAGGGGAGAGCACTTCTGGAGAACGAGCGCGTTTGGTGAGTTCCAATGTGGCTTGTTGATCTGGTGAAAAAATTTCAACGCTGTGCAAATTCGATCAGGTGGAGCGAACATCGCCAGCGTGAAAGGAAGCTGAGCACGTTGTTTGTGTCTAATCCGATTCATCGAAACGCTGCAAAACCCGCTGCCAGAGCGGGTCAAATCGAGGTCCGTGCAAGGTGCTGCAAAGTTCTTGCCCAATGGCATTTTCCCTGCTGAACTCCGCAACCACAGTTCAAGACCGAACCCGTGGCGCAGTTGGCAACAACCAATCTCAGTCACACAAACACACTCGAAAATGGCGAAATACAAACTCGAATATATCTGGTTGGACGGCTATGAACCCGTCCCCAATCTCCGTAGCAAAACGTTGATCAAGGAATTCGCGAGCTTCCCGACGCTCAAGGAACTTCCCATCTGGGGTTTCGACGGCAGTTCCACGCGTCAGGCGGAAGGCCGCAGCTCGGATTGCAAGCTGCATCCCGTGGCCGTGTTCCCGGACAGCACCCGCAAGAACGGTGTGCTTGTGATGTGCGAAGTGTACATGCCGGACGACAAGACGCCGCATCCTTCGAACTCCCGCGCGAACATTCCCGATGATCCGGATGCCTGGTTCGGTTTTGAGCAGGAATATTTCCTCTACAAAGATGGCAAGCCCCTCGGCTTCCCGGAATCCGGTTTTCCGTATCCGCAAGGCGAATACTACACCGGCGTCGGCTACAAGAATGTCGGTGACGTTGCTCGTCAGATCGTGGAGGAGCACCTCGACTTGTGCCTCGACGCGGGCATCAATCACGAAGGGATCAATGCTGAAGTGGCAAAAGGCCAGTGGGAATTCCAGATTTTTGGCAAAGGCTCCCGCAGCGCTGCCGATCAAGTTTGGGTTGCCCGTTACATCCTCGCGCGCCTTTGTGAGAAGTACCAGGTGGACGTGAACTGGCATTGCAAGCCGCTGGGCAAGGATGTCGATTGGAACGGCTCGGGCATGCACTCGAACTTCTCCACCAAGCACATGCGCGAAATTGGCGGCAAGGATTATTTCGAGCGCCTCATGGCTGCTTTCGACAAATACAAGAACGAACACATCGCGGTTTACGGCCCGGACAATCACCTGCGGTTGACCGGTCTGCACGAAACTCAGTCGATCGACAAGTTCAACTACGGTGTGGCAAACCGCGGCGCTTCGATCCGCGTGCCGCATAGCTTCGTGAACAACGATTACAAGGGCTACCTGGAAGATCGTCGTCCGAATTCGCAGGGCGATCCATACAAGATTGCGGGCCGCATCCTGCAGACGATTGCCACGGTGCCGACCAAGTAAAGGAATTGTCAGGATTCTGATTTCCTCGGCTGCGAGTGTAGCGGGGGAAGCTCAGGGGGTATCGGAGTACGGCGCGAACGAAAGTTCGCGCCGTTTTTTTGTGTGCACCCGGCAGGGCGCACTGGCTGGTTGGTTGAAGTCCAATGCGGAAAAAAGAAACGGAAACCTTGCATGCGTTGGACGCATGCCTCGTCGCCTCCGAGATGAAGGCGGACACGGCTCGATTCGAATTTGGATCACGCCCGCGGATTCGAAGCAATTGCATCTGACCGGCCATTTGGAATTTTGCCCAAGTGGAAGATCAGGAAGCCGTGCAGAAATTGGCGGAGTTCGGTTGCCTGCGCCGCCGTCGCTTTGAGTTCAGCGATTTGCTCCCACGTTCCGCCGCTCAATGCTTCCATCAGCTCCTTGGTTCCAGCGCTCAGCCGCGTTTCTTCAACGTTCGGGTGCAAGCCGAGTTCGATCAGCAACTTCAGCTCAAAGGCAAAAATGTTCCGTGGCTGTGGCGGTCGTTGCGGCAATGCAGCCAGGAAGCTGCAGAACAGCGTGTGGATTTCCGGCAGAGGTGTTTCCTTTTCGGTTGTTTGAACTACGAGCGCCGATCCATAGCTGGTCTGCTGAACGTAAGCGAGATCGCGGCGAAGTGGCGAATGAATCTCACGAAGACTGACTTCTGACAGCGTGTGCAACTCAGAACGTTTGCTGCGCGTGAAGCTGAACTCGGCCTCGTAGAACAAATCGAGTTTTCCGCGAAAGGGCGATTTCGGCCGGCGTGCGCCTTTGGCCACCGTGCTTAGGCGGCCCAACTCGGGCGTCAGCCATTCCACAATCAGGCTCGTTTCCGTGAACTCACGGCTGCGCAAAATCACGCCTTCGGCACGCTCGATCATCGTTCGAGTCACTGTAGCCAAGGTGCGAAACCGAGTCACAAGCGAATTGTGAAAACATTGACCCGTGAATCCGGATTTGCCGAAACGGTCCGAATCTCATTCGACTGTTCAACGATTCCGCATCTTCTGGTTCAACGGAATTTGCCGTGACGCGTCACTCTGGCTCGATTTTGCCGTCGCGTGGGCACTAACAAGTTTGACTTAAACTAGGTCGAACTTTAGATTCACCGCGCATGTTAGCTGCTGATTCCAAAGTGGGGACGGCGCCTGCTACAGCTGGTTTATCAGAAGCAGCTTTTTCGTGGAAGCAGATCGTTGAACCCGTAGAACCGTTTCTCGAAGCCGTCCACCTCCGTCTGCGCCAGCAGGTGGACGAATTCGATCCGGCTATTGCTCCTTACGCGGAATATTCCCTGAACGGCAGCGGAAAAAACCTGCGCCCGGCGCTCGTCGCGCTTTCTGCCAACGCGCTCAACAAGATGAACGATGCCCACGTCACTGTGGCCGTCATCATCGAAATGGTTCATCTGGCGACGCTGGTGCATGACGACGTGATGGATGAAGGGGAGATCCGCCGAGGGCGCCCGACGCTGGCGGCGAATTGGGGGAACGAAATTGCAGTTCTGTTTGGTGACTGTCTGTTTGCGCAAGCATTGAAACTTGCCGCCAGTTTCCCGACGCCGGAAATCTGCCGCTCGGTGGCGATGGCCACAAACACGGTTTGCTCGGGCGAGATTCTCCAAACCCAGCAGCGTCGCAATTTCCAGTTTTCCCGCACCGAATATTTCCGGGTTCTCGAAATGAAGACTGCGGAGTTGTTCGCGCTTTCCTGCGATCTGGCTGCCTTCATCGGCGGAGCGAAGCCGGCGGAACGTTCTGCCTTGCGCCAGTTCGGGATGATCTTCGGCACCGCGTATCAGGTTTATGACGATTGCGTGGACCTGTTCGGAACGGAAGCCGCCGCGGGCAAATCGCTTGGGACCGACCTTGCCAAAGGCAAGCTGACACTCCCGATGCTTCTCCTTTGGGAACGCGCCAATGAGGCTGACCGGCGGCAGGTTCAGGAATTGATCCGGAACTGGAATTCGGGAGGTTTCCCTGTAATCAGCCGGTTGCTGGCGAAGTACGATACGTTGGCACCGTCCGTGGAACTCATTCACGATTACCTGTTGAAAGCACGGCAGCTGCTTCATGTTTTACCCGAATCCCATGGCCGGGCGTCGCTGATTGGCTTGACGGGTTACTTGGGGCGCCAGACAGACGCGCTGTCAGCGCCCGAGAACGGCGTATGACCATTATGACCGACCCGGAAACCGGCAAAATGCCGAAGGCCGCACCTCCGGAGGCGGAACCTGTGGCAGAAGCCAGATCTGCGGTCGATCCCGCGGAGGAAATGGCGCTGGTGGAGCGCGCGCGCGGAGGGGACACGGCGGCTTATGAGCTGCTGGTACAGCGTTATCAGCAACGGATTTACGGCACCGTTTACCACATGACCTCCAATCACGAGGATGCCAACGACCTCGCGCAGGAGACATTCATCAAGGCCTATCAAGCGCTGAAATCCTTCAAAGGCGGTTCCAGTTTTTACACCTGGCTTTACCGGATCGCCGTGAACAAGACGATCAACTTCCTGAAACAGCGGAAGAATCGGACGCACATGAGCCTGAACGATCTGGATTTCAATGCGGAACACGATCCTGATCTCGTTTCGCTCATTTCGGAGAAGACTCCGCGGCGCGAAATTAATTTGACGGAGTTGCAGGAAAAATTGAACGAGGCCATGCAGCGCCTGTCAGAACCTCACAGATTAGTGGTCACTCTGCATGACGTGCAGGGGTTGTCCCATGAGGAAATCGCAAAAATCATGGAGTGCAATGTGGGAACCGTCCGCTCACGGCTCTTTTATGCGCGCCAGCAGTTGCAGGGCTACCTGTCAGATTATTTGAAGTAAGTCGTATGACCAATCCCGAGTCCCAGGAATTTGAGCAGTTGCGTCGTTTGCTGGCGCTGAAGCGCCATGAGGAACCGCCGCCCGGCTATTTTCATCATTTCTCCCGAGAAGTGACCGTGCGGATCAAGGCGGGTGAAACCGGAGAAACGAAAGCCAGGAACTGGGCGGAGCGAATCTGGGCCATGCTGGAAACGAAACCAGCCTTCGCTGGCGCCTTTGGAGCTTCCATTTGTGCGGTCCTGGTTTCCGGATTGTTGAACTCCGAAGATTCCACAGAATCCGCCAGCGACGTCTTGGCTCCCGGCTTTTCCCATGCAAATGCATTTGCACCCAGCCCGGCGGTGGCTTCCGCTGAAAGCATGACCGTCGCCGCGCCGAGTTTGTCGGCTGCCAGCGACACCGCTTCACTGGAACGGTTGTTCGACTTCCAGCCCGGCCGGCTGCAAACGACCCCGGTTCACACCTGGTCGTCCAATCCGTGATTTCCTGACGGTTTCCAGGCGCCGATTGCGGCTGCTTGAAAGAAAGAACTCCAGCTGCGCGCTGGAGTTTTTTCGTTAACCGCTCCAAACAAGCGGTTGGAGATGGGTTTGAGGTTCAGATTTCCCGGTTGAAGGCCAGCCCAAGAAGATCGTTGCCGTTCACCTGCATCCGGCTTCCGACCAGTTCCACTTCCAGTTGCTCGGTCTTTCCCTCGACGGAGACGCTCAACACGTATTTGCCGCCCTGGCTCTTCCATTCGCCTTGAAGGTTCTGCACGTTTGGCGCCAGGGTTGCCGCTTTCACGAAGGGCACCTTCTTGAAAAACACCTGCTTCTCCGGCGTCACGACAATTTCACCCCCGGCCGCAGCCGCTGTGAGAACCGCCTTCCGCTGATTCATCTCGCGCGAGGTCATCGTCGGCTTCTCCCGGCGGAACAACGCAAGACTGCCATTCACGTCGAAGCTCCAGCGGCCAAGTATCGGCTCGTTGAACTTTGCTGAGGTGCCCGTTTCCAGGAAGGTTCGGAGATCCTTCAAGTTCGGCGCCAGTGATGTCTGCACGCTCTTCATCAATTCGCCGTTGTTCAGGATGCTTTGCACTTTGGGATGATTCACAATCTGCCCGATCGATGCGTGGCTCTGGCGCAGATTGGAGAACTCCGTGTCGTTCGCCAGTTCCTGGAATTCTGGCCGTTCCGACAACGCGAGAACCCCCGGATAGCGCGACAGCCGCGCCTCGAGCAACGGATTCTGGTAAAGCAGGCCGGCGATATCCGCCGCGTCGTAGTAGGCCGCGGGGCTGTCATCGACTGCGCTGGCAACCTTGGACATTCCGCTGCTCTGCAGATCTTTTCCGAGGCGATTCACAAACTTCACCGTGGTGGTATCGGAGTCGGTCTGTGCCTGGTAGGTCCAATAGCTCACCATGTAGATCACCTGGCAAAGCACCACCACATAAGCGAGGGCGTTCAGTGTGCCCAGACAGAGGCCGAGTCGCTGGTTCAGTCGCTCCCAGAGGGCGAGCCGCAATTCGCCGGCCTTGTATTTGTAAAATACCTCCACCTTCTTGTGAACGATCATGCCGCCCACTTTGCACGCGGTGAGAATCAGCGCGAAAACCACGATTGGCGGCACGAACCAGACGAGCATCGGGTTCTTGATGCCGATGGTCCCCATCAAAGGTTTGAGCAAATTGCCGAGCGGTTCTGCCAGCAATCCGCCGAGAAGAATGCCAACCAACGAAGCCGC
>CAMLLE010000197.1 GCA_946480555.1 uncultured Verrucomicrobia subdivision 3 bacterium | reverse complement strand
CCCGCTCATCACCTACGGTTCGCGCGCCGGGTCCGGCAGCTTCGTTCTCGGTGCGATTCCCGTGGGTGTGGTGGCAAACCTTGTTACGAACACCGGCACGTCTTCGATCGAGCTGAACGTCACTTCGATCAACGTTCCCCGCTGGGACGGCCAGGCGGGCGGCGCGTGGGACATTGGCGTGACGACGAACTGGCTGAATGTTGGCACGGGCACTCCGACCACTTACGGCGAAGGCAACTTCGTTCTGTTCGACGACGCGGCGCTGGGAACCACCACGGTGACCCTTGGAACCACGGTGAACCCTGGCGGCATCACAGCGAACAACAGCAGCCTGAATTACACGCTCAGCGGCTCCGGAAAAATGTCCGGACCGGCCGGATTCATCAAGGACGGTTCGGGCACCTTCACCATCGCGAACACGGGCGGCAACAATTACACCGGCCCCACCAGGATCTCTGGCGGAACGCTCGCCGTGAACAGCCTTGCCAACGGCGGTTCCCCGAGTTCCATCGGCGCTGCTTCGGCAAATCCCACGAACCTCGTCCTCGCCGGCGGCGCGTTGAGCTACAACGGTCCAGCGGCATTGGTCAATCGCGGCTACACCGTCCAGGCAACCAACAGCGCGATCGACGTTCAAAGCGATCTCACGCTTGGTGGCTTGGTTACGGCGGGTGTGGAAGGCACGTTCTTCAAGACCGGCCCGGCGCGGCTCGCCTACGCCACGGTTGGCAGCAACGTTCTCTCCGGCGCGAACTCTGGTGGCTATTTCGTGCAGGATGGCGCCGTCGTCTTCGGCAGTTCCGCGGGCAATCAGACGAACCTGATTCAGGGCGGACGCCTCGCGATTAACGGTTCGTCCAGCACCGCGTCGGTCGTCATAACCAACGCGACGCTGACGACGATCGGCAATGTCGATATTGCCAACTTCGACAATGCCCTGGGCGCAATGTCAGTGAACAGCAACGCAACGCTGAACGTGGGTTCGTGGCTCATCCTGGGTGATGGCGCGAACGCTACCGCCACGTTGACGCTGAACAACGGCACGGTGAACGCCAACAACGGAACGCTGCTGATGGGCGGTCGTCCCGGCACGATCACCACGTTGAATCTGAACGGCGGCACGCTTAATAAATCCGGCGGGACAATCGTCATCGGCCCAGGCAACTGGAACGGCGATGGAGTCCGCACCGGGATCGTGAACCAGGTTGGCGGCACGATTTCGAGCGGCGACGAATTCCAGATCGGTCAGGCAAACCTGGGCCTGGGCATTTATAATCTGAGCGGCGGAACCATCGTCGCGCGGAACTGGTTTGTCACCGGGCGCGCGGGTGCCACGGGCCTTTTCACCATGACCGGTGGCACGATCGTCAAAACGAACGGCGGCAACTTCATCATCGGCAGCGGCGCTGGAAACAACTCGCTCGCCAGCGTCGGCGTGTTCAACCACAGCGGCGGCACCATTCATTGCGACAACGAATACTGGCTCGCGGAGAACGATCTCGTGGTGGCCACGAACAACATCAGCGGCACTGCGGCCGTCAACGTGAACAATTGGGTCTCGCTCGGGCGTCGCGGTTATGGCGTGGTGAACTTCTCCAGCGGCACGTTCAACAAGACGGGCGGCGGCCAGTTCATCCTGGCGGAAGGCACTGGAACTTGTGAATGGAACCAGACCGGCGGCGCGCTGAACATCGCCAGCGAGCTGTGGATCGGCCAGTCCGGCAGTTCGACCGGAACGTTCAACCTGGTGAATGGAACCGTGACGAACAACAGCTGGCTCGCAGTCGGACGCGAAGGTGGAATCGGCACGTTGAACATCAGCGGCGGGTCCATGACCAAGAACGGCGGCGGCAATATTTCCATCACCCATGGAACCGGCGCATCGGGCACGGTCAATCAGTCGGGCGGCGTGTTCACGCTGACATCCGGCATCACCTGGATCGGTGAAGACAACGGCCCGGGCGCATGGAATATGACTGGCGGTTCGGCGAATCTCCTGGTGGTTCATCTCGCGGAAACGAGCAGCGCGACCGGCACGTTGAACCTGAACGGCGGAACATTTGCCGCGACGGAGATTACGACCGGCAACGGCAGCACAGGCACCAGCACCTTGAATCTGAACGGCGGAATCCTGGTCGCCGCGAATGGTGCCAACCCGGAATTCCTCCACGGCCTTACCGCAGCAAACGTGCTCGCGGGCGGCGCGATCATCAACAGCGGCACGAACTCAATCAACGTCGCGCAACCGCTCCTGGATGGAAGCGGTGGCGGCGGCTTGATGAAGATGGGTGTCGGTACGTTGAATTTGAACGGCGTGAACACCTACACCGGCGCGACGCTGGTGAACGCGGGTGCGCTCGGCGGCACGGGAACGATCGCCGGCCCGGTCAATGTCGCTTCCGGCGCCGCACTGGCTCCAGGGGCGTCCATCGGCACGCTGACGATCAACAACACGCTCACGCTGGCAAATGACAGTGCGACCTTTGTCGAGGTCAGTCTCGATGGCGGCGTTACCAACGACGCGGTGACCGGTCTTGCCACGGTGAATTACGGCGGCTCACTCGTGGTGAGCAACGCGGGCGCAGCTCCACTGGTGGCGGGCAGCAAGTTCAAGCTGTTCGATGCCGCGGCCTCGGCTGGCAACTTCAGCTCGGTGACGATTCTTCCTGCCGGTTCGGGCACGTTCAATCCGGCAACAGGCGAAGTCACGATCACCGCCACGGGTTCGATCGCGGTTGGTTCGACGCGGCTGGTTGGTGGCAACCTGGTTCTCACCGGCACCGGTGGCGTTCCAGGATCGGGCTACACCTGGCTGACTGCGACGAACATTGCGACGCCGCTTGCGTCGTGGGTGACGAACAGCACCGGCGTGTTCGACAGCAACGGCTCCTTCTCCAACGCGATTCCGGTGAATACATCGGAACCAGCACGCTTCTTCCGGCTGCGTCAGCCGTAAGGTGGTTGGATCGGGCAGGGGCGCCTCACCGGGAGGCGTCCCTGCTTTTGGTAAACAAAACGACTCAACTCCCAAACATGCAGCGGATTGAACAACGAAACCCGCGGACCACGCGAAACCAGGACGAACCGTCGGGCGAAGGTTCACGGTGCCGTGGTTGCGGCGATCGAATTGTAACAATGGAAGTCTCACGCGGAGGACGCGAAGGTCGCGAAGCAACAACGGAGTTCGCCGTGAATCCGTTTCAGCTCCGGCAGGAGCGGCAGCCAATAGCCACGGGTGAAGCGCAGCGAAACCCGTGGAAGGAAGGGAAAAGAAGTTCGAGCCCCGGCAGGGGCGGCAGAGTCCGTCGCCCGCTTCGGGGCAAGATGCCGATTGGATCTGTAGCCACGGGTTCCGCTTCGCTTCACCCGTGGCTACCGGCCGGCACTCCGTTGGAGTGCGTCACGCTGAGCGTTCCGTGGTTCAAATGCTGTAATTCTCAACTCTGTGGCCGATTCATGCCACATGACGGATTCCGCGGTTCGTTTAGTTTTGTGTCAGCCGCACGGCTCTTGATTCGTTTATGAAACGATTGTTCCGCAACCAACCCTCCGCCAGTTGCCGCTCCGCTTTCACGCTGATTGAGCTGCTGGTCGTGATCGCCATCATTGCGATCCTCGCAGCGATGCTGCTGCCTGCGTTGTCACGCGCAAAGGCAAAGGCAAAGCAGATTTCCTGCATCAACAACAACCGTCAGATCGGCATCGCAACCGTTATGTACATCGTCGATGCCAGGTTCTATCCGGGCTGCCTGTGGAATTTCGGCGCGAACTATTCCTACGTCTGGCCGGTGCGCCTGCTCACGCAGATGGGCCAGAATCGCAACGTGTTTTCCTGCCCGGCGGCGGATGCGAAGTCGGCGTGGGATACGAACCTGAACGTCAATCCAAACGGCCTCGGCGCCCAGGCGATTCCGCCAGCGATGGGCTTCGATTTCTTTGGCATCAACGAACGCACGCGATTTTCGATCGGCTTCAACGACTGGGGATTGTCACAGGGCGCGCGGCTCGGTCTTGGCGGCGATGTCGGCATTGGCATGAATGAAGATCGCACGCGGCTCGTCCGCGATACCAACGTGAAGCGGCCTTCGGAGATGATCATGCTGGGCGACAGCAAGCCGGACGGCAGTTTTGATGGCAGCATCGATCCTGTCACGACCGCCGACAACGCGCTGGGCCAGCAATGGCCATCGAACCGCCATAACAAGCGCACGGTGCTGATGTTCACCGACGGCCACGCCGAGGCACCGAATCGCAAAGATGTGATTGATCCCAACAACGCGACCTGGCGTTCGCGCTGGAACAGCGACGGTGAGCCGCACATGGAAGTGAGCTGGACAGTGAATCCCGCGCTGGAAACCAAGCTTGATCCGTAAAGGCAGGGCGCGTCTCTCCGAGCGCGCCGGAATGATCACAGCCCTACGCTCGCGGAGCGACGCGCCGTGCCGACGCAGCCTGAATGCAGACCGCATAACTCCATTTTAAATGACACGACTGAACTTCATCAAAACGTCGGCGTTGCTCGGCTTGAGCATCGCACTTCTGAACGCTGCATCCGCCGCCTTCGCGCAATCGCGCCCGGCGCTTCGCCCGCCGGCCGTGCCGCTGGTGGCGTGCGATCCCTATTTCAGCATCTGGTCTGAAGCGGACAAGCTCACCGACACCGGCACCACTCATTGGACCGGCAAGCCGCATCGGCTCACGAGCCTCGTGCGCATTGATGGCAAAACTTTTCGCGTTATGGGCAGCGAGCCGGCGCAGTTGGCGACGCTGGCGCAAAGCAGCGTTGAAGTGCTGCCAACGCGGACGATCTATCACTTCACCGGCGAAGGCGTGCAGCTGAAGCTCATTTTCCTGACGCCTGCATTGCCGGATGACATCGACATCCTGTCGCGTCCCGTAACGTATTTGACTTACGAGTTTCAGTCCAAGGATGGACGGGAGCACGACGTGCAATTCTACTTTGATGCTTCGAGTGAACTGACGGTCAACACAGCGGACCAGGAAGTGGTCTGGTCGTCCGAGAATCCGCGCGGCCTGGTCGCTTTGAAGGTCGGCTCCGGCGATCAAAACGTTCTCCGCACGCGCGGCGATGATTTGCGCATTGATTGGGGCTATCTCTACGTCGCGGCGGAGCGCGGGCAAAAGCCGGAAGCGGTCCAAGCTGCCGCGGCGATGGTGCGCAATGGCTTCGCGTCGCGCGGACGCATTGCGCAGATTGCATCTGAGCCGTCCTTTGCGAAGGCTGCTTCGAACGCGCCGGTCTCCGCGCTGGCATTCCAGGTGGGTAAAGTTGGAGCAAAGCCGGTTTCGCGCTGGTTGATGGTGGCTTACGATGACCTGTATTCGATTCAGTACATGAAAAAGAATCTGCGGCCCTACTGGCGTCGCGATGGCTGGGAAGCGGCCGATCTGCTGCGCGCCTCGGCCAGGGATTACAAGTCGCTCGTGAAGCGCTGCGAAGCGTTCGATGCCGAACTCATGGCGGATATGCGCAAGGCTGGCGGCGAGAATTACGCGCAGCTCTGCGCGCTGGCCTATCGCCAATGCTTCGCCGCGGGCAAATTCGTCGCCGACGATAACGGCCAGCCGCTGCAATTCTGCAAAGAGAACCATTCCAATGGCTGCATCGGAACTTCAGATGTGTTCTACCCGATGGCGCCGCAGTTCCTTCTGTTCGGATCAAGCGTGACCAAGGCGTTCATCGTTCCGTTCATGGATTACGCTGCGAGCGAACGTTGGAAGTTTCCGTTCGCACCTCACGATCTCGGCACCTACCCGCAGGCGAACGGCCAGGTATATGGCGGTGGTGAACGCACGGAGGAGAACCAGATGCCGGTGGAGGAAAGCGGCAATCTTCTGCTGCTTTTCGGGGCGGTCGCGCAAATGGAAGGCAATGCGAACTTCGCCGGACAATACTGGCCGCAGCTGGAACGCTGGGCGGAATACTTGAAGGCGAAGGGATTCGATCCGGAGAATCAGCTTTGCACGGACGATTTCGCCGGACACCTGGCGCACAACGTGAACCTGAGCGCGAAAGCAATCTGCGGGCTCGGCGCGTTCGCCAAGCTGTGCGACATGCGCGGCGACAAGGCGAAGGCGGACGAATACTTCAAGCTTGCCCGCGAGTTCGCGCAACGCTGGGTCAAGGAAGCCGCGGAGGGCGATCATTACCGGCTCGCGTTCGACCGGCCCGGCACCTGGAGCCAGAAGTACAACCTGATTTGGGATCGCATCCTCGGCCTGAATCTGTTCCCCGGCGACGTGCTGAAAACGGAAATGGCGTTCTAT
>CAMLLE010000196.1 GCA_946480555.1 uncultured Verrucomicrobia subdivision 3 bacterium | reverse complement strand
GAAAGTGATTCGTTTCCTGTTGGGACTGTTGCTTGGGATTGTTGTCGCGGCCGGAGCGCGTGCTTCCGACGCCACCGTGATTCTTGGGCTCAACGAGGGCGCGTTGACCGCAAAAGTGGATGGCGACAAGGATGTCGACTGGTGGCTTCAGCGTTCGTCGGATATGGCGACTTGGACCACGCTCACAAATTTCGGAACGATCCTGTCGGGGAATGTGACCAATGCGCCCTGGCGTTCACTGGGTGGCGCGACCAACGATGCGTTTTATCATCGCGCCCTTCAGACCAAGGGCCTGTTCGATCCAAATGTCTTTCGCAGCGTTTATCTGACGTTCACCCAGGCGAATTGGGGCACGTTGCTGGCGAACGGCCGCACCCACGAAACGAACGTGTATTGCTCCCAAGTGCGACTCGACAACGGCGCGACGAACGTGTCCGTCGGCGCGCGTTACAAGGGCAACACGTCGTATTCGCTGGGCGGCACCAAGAAATCCATCAACCTCGAGTTCGATCACATCGTCACCAACGCGAACCTGATGAATTACACCACCTTGAATTTGAACAACGCCGCAGGTGACGAGACGATCATGCGCGAGCCGCTGTTCTTCACGATCATGAGCCAGTACACGCCTTGTCCAAAAGGCTCGATGGCGGCGGTGTACATCAACAACGCGCTGTGGGGCGTGTATTCGCTGGTGCAACAGGAGAACAAGGAGTTGATCAGCGAATGGTTTCCGAGCAACGACGGGGATCGCTGGCGCGCGCCGAATGCACCGGTCGGCGGCTTTACCAGTTCCAACTCGGCATTCGCGTACTTCAATACCACCAATCGCGCGAACTACACGGCGCATTACAGTTTGAAGACGGACAATTCGCCCACCAACGAAGCTTGGGCGCGGCTGATCAACGCCATTCGCGTCCTGAACATCACCCCGACAAACCAGCTGCGCGACGAACTCGAAAACGTCTTCGCCGTGGACGCCTGGCTCTGGAATCTCGCCCTGGAGAACATCTTTGTGGACGACGACAGCTATTGGAACAAGGGCGCAGACTATGGCTTTTATTACGAACCGGAGAGCGGGCGGATTCACCCGGTTGAACACGATGGCAATGAATCATTCACTGCCATTGGCAGCATCAATTACACCCTGTCGCCGGTGACCGGTGCCACGGGCAGGAACCGGCCGCTGCTGTATCGTCTGTTGCCCGACAGCGAGCTGCGCCAGCGTTACCTCGCCCACATGCGGACCGTGCTGGAAGAGCATTTCAATCCCACGGTCATGATTCCGATGATCAATGGGTTTCATTCGCGAAGCATAGGCGCCATTCTTCTCGATCCGAACAAGAGCTTCTCAATGGCCACCTACACCAACGATTTGCGCGCGCTTAAAACCTACGTCACGAATCGCTACAATTACCTGATGAACCACGCTGAACTCACACCCATGCAGCCAAATATCAGCAGCGTCGCCGGTCCGGCTGACACGGTGTATGCGACCAATCAGCCGTTCATCACTGTGCAAGTGGCAGCGAATGGGACGAGCGGGTTGAGCGGTGTCTGGCTGTATCATCGCGGTGCGTCGTATGGAAAGTTCACGAAGATGCAGATGTTTGATGATGGAGTGCATGGCGATGGCGCGGCCTCGGATGGGACATTTGGCGCCGCAACCACGAATTATCCGGGGGGCACAAAGGTGCGCTTTTACATCGAAGCCCGGGGTTCGAATGCGGCCCGGGCCACACGCTTCTCACCGGCGCGCGCGGAATACGACACCCACATGTATCGCGTCGCTGTCAGCAGCGCGAGCAGTTCGCCAGTGGTGATCAATGAGATCATGGCGGACAATGCGAGCACCATTGCCGACGCTGAAGGTGAATATGAGGATTGGATTGAGTTGCGGAATCTCACGGACGCTCCCGTGGACTTGAGTGGCTGGCATCTGAGCGACGAGGCGAACAACCCCAACAAATGGGCGTTCCCCGCTGGCACCAGCATCAGCGCGAACGGCTTTCTGCTGGTCTGGGCGGACGAAGACACCGCCGCCGCTTCGGGGCTGCACGCCAGCTTCAAACTTTCGAAAGGCGGGGAGGAACTCTACCTGACGGACACCGATGCAAATCTAAACGTCATCCGCGACTCGGTAATTTTTACTATGCAAAACACCGATCAATCTTATGGTCGCCCCTCGACAAACGCCGACGTGTGGATCATTATGGCCGCCACGCCCAACCAGGCGAATCAGTGACAGCTGTTGGTTGTAATGCTGAGATGTATCTGTAATTTGCGCATCCGTTTCGTGCTGGGGTTACTCGTGGGGTTTATCGCTGGAACGGCCGCGCTGTCTTTTGGCGCGTTGCAGATCACTTCTCTGGATTCAACTGGCATGCTTCAGTGGACTAGTGCTCCCAGTCCGGCCATCTGTACCATAGAAGGCGCCGTGTCAATGAATGGAATCTGGGAACCGCTAAAGAACGTTTATTCGATTCAGTCCACTGGAAGCGCAAAGGTTGCGTTGGGACCTTCGCAATTCTTCCGGGTCCGCACGGTCCACGTCCCGCCCACGCGCGCCGGCTTCACCAATTTCGTTCAAGCCCACGGTATTCTTGAAACCGTCGCGGGCGATGGCTTCGATCGCGTTGACAACACCAGCTTCTGGCAGCCGCACTTCGAAGGCGGACCGGCGGCAAATGCTTCGCTTTCGCGTCCCCACTACGCCATGGCAGATGGCGCTGGCAATATTTACATAGCCGACAAAAACAGCCATTCCGTCCTGCGGGTGGAAACCAACGGCACCATTCACACCCATGCTGGAACGCACGTTGGCGGATTCAATGGTGAAGGTCCGATGACTGCAACCAGCATGCAGTTGAATGCGCCGAATGCGATGTGGGTGCGCGCCGATGGGACAGTTTATGTCCTCGACACTGAGAATGGACGGGTGCGACGCATCGGCACCAATGGAATTGCCACCACGCTTTTCATGGATCGCCCAGACGGTTCCGCCGTGGATGGCGGTCGCATGCTGTGGGTGAGCGACGACGAAACGGTGGCATATTACGGCAATGAAAACCGCATTCGTCGCTGGCGCAGCTCGGATGGCGTGAAGACGTATGCAAAAGATTTCCAGGAGCTCGGAACGTTTTATGTGGAACCCAATGGAGACCTGATTGTAGCCGATCGCGGAGATCATTACGTCTATCGTATAACGACCGAGGGCGTCCGGACGATCATTGCGGGAAACGGCAGTCCGAGCGGCGGAGCTGATGGTGATCCTGCCACGGAGATCGGGCTCAACGGCCCGCGCGGCATCTGGCCGGTGCCGACGGGTGGGTACTTGATCCTGCTGCACGATGGCTCGCAGCTGTGGTATCTGGACACCGTCGGCATGGCACATCTTCTCGTCAATGGAGCAGGCGGGACCACTCATTCGGGCGACGGAGAGTATTTCTACAATCCATCGCAGCTGAAGATCAGCGAAGGCCGGAGCGTTTCGATGGACCACCTCGGCAACATCCTGATTTGCGAAAGCGATTACGGATACGTGCGGCGGATCCGGTTTGAACGGTTGAACTTCTAAGAAAGATGCCCCAGGACCATCGCCTACAAGCCCAGCGATTCGAGCTGAAGTATCTCATCTCGGAAGCGCTCGTGGAGCCTATGCGCGATTTCCTGCGCTGCTACCTGGAACTGGACGACTTCTCTGCCGGACGGCCAAACAACTCGTATCAGATCCACAGCGTCTATCTTGATTCGGACAATCTTCACACCTGCAACGCCACGCGCAACGGAGACAAGAATCGCTTCAAGCTCAGGTTGCGCTATTACAACGACAATTCCGCCACACCGGTCTTCTTCGAAATCAAGCAGCGCGTGGACAGCGCCATTCTGAAACAGCGTTGCGCGGTGCGGCGCGAATCCGTGCCGCTGCTGCTGGCCGGTTATCATCCAGAACCTGGACAATTGTTTTCAAATGAACCGCGGCATCTCGTCGCGCTGCAACGCTTCCAGTATTTGCAGTACCAACTCAACGCCGTCCCGCGGTTGCACAACAATTACCTGCGCGAAGCCTGGGTGACGCCCACCGGCAATTCGGTCCGCGTCACCTTCGATCGCAATATCCGCGTCGAACCGTACTTCGGTTATCACGCCATTGTGGACATGACGCGGCCTCGGCGCATCTACGCGGACGTGGTCGTGCTGGAGTTGAAATTCACCGGCCGCTTTCCAAACTGGTTGCGCGAAATGGCAGACTGTTTCAACCTGTCGCGCGGAACGGCTTCGAAATATTGCGGCGGTGTGGACGTGTTGGGCGACTTTCATTTTCATCCGCGATTGGAAGACCTCCCGGAAGCAGGCAGGGGAAAACAGTTGGGAGTCCCTCCAGCGGCTGCAACAACCCAGATGGATCTTGCGCCGGAACAACGGCGCGATTTGGACCTGATCGAGAACCAAGTATGACTGACTGGCTTTTCCGCGGCGATTTCGGGATCGCACCAACCAATTACGCCGCGCTGTTCCTCGCGTTGCTGCTCGCGTTCGTTTGCGGCCATGCCGTCGCTTGGGCTTACATGGTCACTCACATCGGGCTTTCCTATTCCCGGTCCTACGTCAGCACCCTGATCCTGATCCCGGTCATCGTCGCTCTCGTCATGCTGGTGCTCGCAAACAACATCGTCATCGCCTTCGGATTGATGGCGATCTTCGCCATGGTGCGTTTCCGCAGCGTGCTGCGCGACACGCTCGACACCACCTACGTGCTGGCGGTGATTGTCATGGGCCTGGCGTGCGGCACTTCCAAATTCACCACCGCAATCATCGGCTGCGCAATGACTGTGGCGCTGATGTTCTATTTCCGATTCACCGGTTTCGGCACGCGTCAGAGATACGATTTGATTCTCAACGTTCAATGGGGGCGGCCTCCGGCTGAACTTCCGGAATTGCAGCGTGTGCTTCACCGCCACAGCCTTTCCGTGCAATGCGCCAGCCAGCGCATCAGCGAAGTCACCGGCGGCTTGGATGTTTCCTATCGATTGCTGCTGCGCAACCCCGCGGGCATTCATCTCATGATGGATGAAGTCAAGAATGTGGAAGGCGTCGTGCGGGCCTCGTCTCTCGGCGCCAGCGATGAATCCGAACTATGAACCTCGAGCCACTCAAACCTGTTCCGACACCGCTGGCGCAACGGCTGCGCGACGCGCGGATGCGGCTCATTCCGCCGATCGCGTGCGTTGGCGCGATTCTGGCCATCGCTCTCGTTTGGAAGGATACCGTCGGTGCGCCGACCATGGTGGGGCTGGCCGAGCCCATCATCTCGAACGTCAGTTCTTATCAACCCGGAATTCTCACCGAGCTGAACGTGCGCCGTTTCGAACGCGTTCACGCGGGCCAGGTCATCGGCAAGGTGATCATTGCCAATCCTGACCTGCTCCAGGCTTCGCTCGGCGTCATTCGTTCCGAGATCGAGGAATTGCAGACCGACCCGCAACGGCTGTTCACGGAACGCCGCTACGTGCTGGATTACGCGCGGCTGCGGCTGGACAACATGAAGCAGCGCGCCGACCTCGCGACGGCCAAGGTCAACTTGCATTACGCGGAAGCGGATTTCCGTCGCAACCAGGCTCTCTATACCAATGGCCTCCTTTCGCAAACCGAGTTCGAACTGTTCAAGTCCACCCGCGATGCGCTTCGCCTGCAGGTGGACGAACTCGGCGAACTCGTGAACGAAAGCGAAACGGCCTTCTCGTTGATTCAATCAACCAACCGCCACGATTTTGACCTCGCGTCCAGCACGCTGGCGTGGCAGGAAGCGCGCCTGCGTCTGGCGGAAGCCGAGTTCAGTCCCATCATTTTGCGCGCGCCGATCGATGGAATCATCACGGTGGTTTCCAATCATCCCGGCGAATCCGTGACGGCCGGAGCGCCAATCGTCACCATCGCGACGCTTAATCCCGTTCGTATTGTGGGCTACATGCGTTCACCCTTCAGCACCGATCCTCAACCCGGTGCGAAGGTGGAAATCCGAACGCGCGGCGCCCATCGCAAGGTCGTCCGCACGCAGATCACCGAAGTGGGAACCCAGTTGGAAGTTCTTCCGCTTGCGATGCAAAGTCCGTTGCGTTTCGCCACGATGGAGTCGGGACTGCCCGTCGAAATCGAACTTCCGCCCAACCTTCACATTCGGGCCGGTGAGCTGGTGGACATCAGCATCGTTTCGAATTGAGGTATCTCAATTGAAGGCGTAGCCGCACAAGGAGCGCGGGATTCAGTCTGCTTCGACGCGATTGAGCCTGCAGGCGTCGAAGTGTGAACGCCGCG
>CAMLLE010000195.1 GCA_946480555.1 uncultured Verrucomicrobia subdivision 3 bacterium | reverse complement strand
CAGGAATCCGGCCGCGATCAAGGACACGCGCTGCTGGGGATCGGCCTGATGGCGTCATTCTGCGAAATGGCCTGGAGTCAGGGCGACGACATGTATGGCTGGGCCAACAACCGTTTCATGAAAGCGGCGGAATATGTCGCGCGCTACAACAATGGGCACGACGATCTCCCGTTCTCGCTCTACCAATGGCGCTCCGGCCAGAACTGCGCGAATAACGCCCACACCGTGATCTCCAACGTCGGCCGCGGCGAATACCGTCCCATCTGGGAGATGATCTACAACCATTATGCAAATCGGAAAGGGCTCTCCGTTCCGAACATTGCCGCGCGTGCGACGAATCATCGGCCAGAAGGCGGACCTGGCGGACATGCGACAACCTTTGATCAACCTGGTTTCGGCACGCTCACGTTCACCCGGCCCGCCGGCGGCAGCGCCGCTGCCGCACTGCACTCAGGTAATCTGGCCAATGGCACCTACCGTCTGATCGCGCGCCACAGCGGCAAGGCGGTTCAAGCCATGGGAACTGCCAATGGCAGTGGCATCCAGCAGTGGGCAACGAACGGTGCGACGAGCCAGCAATGGACGTTCACCCATCTTGGCGCCGGCGAATACCGGCTCACAAGTGTTCCGAGTGGACGCTCACTCGACATCAACAATGCCGCGCACACGAATGGTGCCAGTGCGATTCTCTGGAACGCCACCAGCGGCGACAATCAGCGCTTCTCGTTTATCCCGATCAGCGGTGGCTTCTTCCGCGTCGTCCCGGTTCACAGCACCAGGGCGCTGGACGTCTCGGCCGTTTCCACTGCGGATGGCGCGAACATCCAGCAGTGGAAATTCCTTTTTGGAAACAACCAGCAATGGCGGCCTGATCCCGTTTCCGTGACGCTGCGACTGCAATCGCACAACTTCCCGACACGCTACGTGCGGCATTCCAATTACCGCGCGCGCATCGATGCTAACGTTTCACCAACCCAAGATGCGCAGTTCAAGCTCGTTGCCGGACTGGCGGATGCCGGTGGTGTCTCGTTCGAATCCGTGAATTTTCCGGGCCGCTTCCTGCGCGTGCGCAGCAATGGCGAAGTCTGGACGGACACAAACGACAATTCCGCCGCGTTCCGCAACGAGGCCACGTTCCGCCGCGTCACCGGGCTGGCGCACGCGGGCAAGGCCTCGTTCCAGATGTGGACCGATGCCTCGCGTTATTTGCGTCACTCGAACTATCTGCTCTTTGCGCAGAGCGGTTCGGGTGCCACGTTCAACGCGGATGCCACATTCGCGGAAGTGGCGCCTTGATTGAAAACAGCCGCCGACAGCGGCCTCGCTGTTCAAGCCGGCAGCTCTTCCGAAGCGGAGGGCTGCCGGCCATCTCCATGAAACTGAAATTGGTTCTTCTCTTCGCAATCGCGATCGCTCTGGCGGGCGCGCGGCGATGGTTCGCGGAGTCTGGCGCTGCCGGGATCGAGATCGAATCTCCGTCGGCGGCTGAACCGAACCAATTTCCGAATCCGGAATTTGAACTATCTCGTGAAGACTCCGCGCCTTCGCTGGGGCGGGATTTCAATGCCGAATGTGAAAATCGGCTGCAGGAATGGCTGCAGACCGGTCCATCTGAAAACTGGGAAGCCGCGCTCGTTGCGTTGCTTCAAGATTGGATTCAGCACGATGCGCTGGCCGCGGCCGAATGCGTGGGGCGGATCGAATCGGAATCCCGGCGGCTCGAATGCCTGCGGCAGTTGCTTTGGCTTTGGGCGGATCTCGATGCCGCCGCCGCGATCGTGTGGGCCCGCCAGCTTGATTCCGGGGGCGAACTGGCATTGACGCAGATCTATTCACGAGTGGCCGAAAGCGATCCGGCTTCAGCCATCGCATTGTTGAGCCGGGACGATGCCCCGCCGGCTGGCGCACTTGCGAGCGCTGTGGTGCGATGGGCGGAAGCGGATCTTGCGACGGCTGCAAGCTGGGTTCAACGCCAGCCAGCGGGGCCGGAACGTGAAGAGTGGGTGTTGCGAATCGCACTCGTGCAATCTCGCGCCAATCCGCAGGTGGCTGCCAGCTTGGTGGTGGAGCAGATTCCTCCCGGCAAAATCCAGGTGGAAGCCGCGATCGCAGTGGTGCACCAATGGGCGCTGCGCGATTTGGAACAGGCTGCGCGATGGGTTGCCGCCTTCCCGGAAGGTGCCGTGCGCGCGCGCGCGTTGGCTGAGTTGGAAGGCGTCGCTCACTATCGCGCCATGAGCGCAAACTAACCCGCTGTTTCCGGAGCCGGTTCAACTTGCACGCCTGTGTTGGGTTGGATTGAATGGCGCCGCGCGGGTTTGGGACACACCGCGCGGCAATGAATTCAGATGCTCTCAAAACCTGGGTCTGTCGCCAGAAATCGGCCGGTTTCTGGCAACACGCCGGGCTGAGTATTGCGGCTTTCCTGGCCGGAATCATCGTGCTGTTTCTTACGTTCTGGCTCGCGTATGCCGTTGTTTGGATTGGCGGCAACGGTTTGTCGGCCCTTTCCGATTTGATCCTGAGCCGGAAATTGAGGATGGGGCATGAGCTTCGCCTCGGATGCGCGAGCGTTTTCGTTTGCCTGTTGTTCATTCAATATTTTCGAACGGACCCGTGGCATTGGGGTGAATACCCGGAACACAACAATCCGTCCGTGTCAGGCATGCCGGCGGAATTTGGTCTTTCTGGGGCGCTGGCCGCCTTGGTGATGAATCCCGCCGCCTCGGCAAACATGATCGCTGATATTCTCCTCAGCGGTCCGCGTCTGACGGTGGGCGCCTTCAAGCTTTTTGCGCAGGCGCGGCAATTGCGCCGGCTCGACGAAAGCGGTTGCGCTCAACTGCTGGAAGTGCTGCTGCAGAATCCGTCGCCGCTCACGTATGAAGATCTGTCCGCTGCGGGCTGGAATCCATGGCTGCCGCAAATCCGCGGTCTGGAGGGAGTCCGGTTTCTGCAGAAGGGAATTACGCTCTCCTCGGAGCTGCGAGCGGAACTTACGGCTGCGCTTGCGGCCTCCAAATCATGAGGCCGTTAACCGCGCGGACCGGCGTAAGCCAGGGAATCTCAAGCCGCGCGCTTCTGCTTGTTGCGCGGGCGGTGCTTCGCCACGCGGCGCAGCGTTTCAGCAATAGCCTTGTCGGCGAAAATCTGGTGCAGGAACAACTTCGCCTTGCGTTGCCAGTTCGGGCGTTCGCGGTAAGTGCCGGGCACGTTCTGCGGCAGCCGCTCCAGCCATAGATCTTCGAGATTCACCAGAACGATTTCCGCCGGACTGCGCGACAGCCATTCCAGCAGCGCGGGTAGAACGGCTTCTAGCTGGGCGTTTTTTGTCAGCACGCCCTGTGATTTCAGAAAGGAAATCAGCGCCCCATTCAGCTTCTTACGTTCGGCTCGCTTCAATTTCACCTCGCTCTTCGAAACGAGCCCGAGCCGGGCGTGATCGACAATTTCCAATCCCTTCCAATGCGCTGCAAAAGCCGGGATGTCGTGCGTGTTCAGGCTGGCGACGGTGCGGCGTTGCGGCTGATCCAGCGCAGCCTTCGGATCGGCCCTTTGCTGGTATTGAACCACGAACATGCCGCGCAGGCGGTGCTTTTCCATGCCGGCATCCACCTCGGGCGGAACCGTTCCCAAATTTTCGCCCACGAGAACGGTTTGGTTGCGGTGCGATTCCAGGCTCAGGATCGCGTACAGTTCGTCCGCCGGATAACTGACGTAAACGCCGTCCTTCGGATCGCACCCTTGCGCGATCCAGTACAACCGGTGCAAGCACATGACGTGATCGATCCGCAGCAGACCGGTGTGCCGCATCTGGAACCGAAGGTAATCAAGCACGTAACGGTAGCGCTGGCGGCGGATGCGTTGCGGATGCAAGGGCGCGAAACCCCAGTTCTGTCCGAGCGTGAAAAATGAATCGGGCGGCGCGCCGGCGTTCGCGGCCATCGCGAAACTCCCGCGCTCGCGCCAGACGTCGTAGCCATCCGGATGCACTCCGAGCGGCAGGTCCAGGTAAAACTGCACGCCTGCGCTGCGGCAATGCTGGATCAAGGCTTCGATCTGTTGCTGCGTCTGCCACTGGATGTAGAGATGAAAGCGTTTGGTGCGATGATCGAAATCGCGGCCGCTCAATTCTCCGGCGCGCAATCGCTGAGGCCAGCTGTGCCATGATTTTCCCGTGCGGTCGCACACAGCGCGAAACGCAGCGTAATCCTCTGCTTCAGGCCGCCGTTTCAGATAAGCTTCGAACGCGTGATGCCGGTCATCCGGGTGCGCGAAAAAGTCATCGGCAAGCATCTCCAGCACGCGCCGGCGCATCTGCCATTCCTTTTCGTAATCGACGAGCGGCGCGCGCTGGAAGCGGCGGACGTGGTTGCAAAACATGCTGGAGTTCACCAGCCGTTTCGCGTTCATGGAACGTGCGAACTCCGGGATGGCGGTGACATCCAGGTAGAATTCATTCCAGAACAGGCGGCTTGCGGGCGAGTAAGGGCTGGGATCGCATTTCGGATGATCGAGGAACGCCGCGAGCAGCGGCAGTGTGCCAGCGATGCTGCCGCCGTGCGAGGCGGTCCAATCGCACAGCTGCCGCCAGTCGGAGAAATTGCCGGTGCCCCAGTTTGATTTGGAACCCGCGGCATACATGGGAAGAAAAATGCCCCAGTCGCGGCGGTTTCCCCGCGAGTAGCTGCGCACGGGCGCGGAGATGATGAGCGACGTAAACCGCTGGCCGCCGAGTTCGAGTTCCAATTCATGGAAACCGAAGGGCAGGGGAGGCAACGTGAGTTCGGAGGCGACCAGCTTTTTTCCGCCCGTCTGAACTTCCGCGAGTTTCCTATGCATGCCGGCTTTCAACGCCTGTGGCCGGTCGTCGTTTTCCATCCAGACACGGGCGTGAATTGGTTTGGCGGCGGCCTGCACGGGAAAATGCAAACGCACTTTGGTTGGGCTGCCGTCCCAGGCGGTGATAACGGGTTCGAGGGGTTCCGTCCAAAGCGTCGATGCATGTTCGCGCAAAGAGTCGCGGATTTCGCGGTCGGTGGTCGCTGGAACGCCGAGCGCGCCGAGCACGGCGATGAGGGCTTCCGGCCGCGCGTGCTGGCGTTCGCCGGTCATGGTGAAAAACGATGGTTGCACGCCGTGGGCGCGCGCCAGTTCGAGGAGCGGACCCGAAAGAGGTTTCATTGGGCCTTGGATCGCTCCATCAACTGCAGAATGCTTTGCAGCGACACATGCAGCCAGTTCGGCCGGTTCACCAGGTCCGTGCCCATTTCTGTCAGTGCGCGATCCAGCACAAACGCGTCGAGCAACGCGGACACGCCGGACTTGGTTTTGGGAACCAGTGGCGAGCCGTGAACGGTGTTGAGATACGCGCCGAGGAACGAGGCGCTGATCCAGCGGGACCAATACTGCGCCCAAGGCGCCACGCCCCGGACCTGCTCCTCCTGCAGCGTGCCGGCTTCGCCCTGCCGGAAGAGCGCCGCCTGCGCCGCGCAATCCAGCGAACGAATCATGGCCGCGACATCGCGCAACGCGGGCCGTTTGATCCGCCGTTCGCTGAGGGAGCGGCCGGGTTCGCCTTCAAAATCGATGATCAGAAAATCCTTGCCGGTGTGCAGCACATGGCCGAGATGCAGGTTGCCGTGGCAGCGGATCCGAACGGTGTCTAGCGCGAGTTGATGGACTGTGCGGAATCGCGCGAGCATCGTGTCGCGCATGCCCAGCACTTTTTCTGCAAGCGGCCTGGCAGTGGGGGGAAGGTTCTTCAATTCGCGCTGCAGGATCTGGAAATGGTGCGTCAGGTGATTGCGGAAGGACTGGTAGAGCGAGCGTTGATAAAACGGCGTGAATGGTTCCGGAGCAAAATCACGATTATCGCTGTCCGATGTCAGCGCGAGATGCAACTCGCCAACGCGCTGGCCGAGCAGGCGCGCGTGTTCGAAATAGGCGCCGAGCACTTCCAGCGAACCCGTGGGAAGATCGCGTTCCGCCAGATCGATCAGCGAGCTGCCGGCAGAATTGTCGATCATCTGATCGGGCGCGACAGCCCGCACACGATCGAAATACCGGTGGAGCGCATCGAGGGTGAACTGCCAGCCATTCTGGGTTTGAGAGACGAATTCCGTGAGCAAGCCAAACGCAATGTTTTCGCCGTCGCTGCGCTGCCATTCCAGCGCACCGGCAAACGCCGGTACATGCGGGAAATTTTTCTCGGCCAGGAACTGCGCCGATTCGAGGCCCGGATTGATGCCTGGTTCGACGCGCCGGAACAGTTTCAGAAAATAGTGGTCCCCATAGATCACGACGGTGTTCCGCTGTTCGGTCTTGATG
>CAMLLE010000194.1 GCA_946480555.1 uncultured Verrucomicrobia subdivision 3 bacterium | reverse complement strand
GGGCGCGGTAATTCCACGGTGCAATTGTGTGATGCGGCTGCCGCCCGTGTTGCCGGTGACGAGCACGTCGAGTCTTCCGTCGTTGTCGAAGTCCGCCACCGCGGATGAGTGCGGAAGAGAAAACGCGGTGGGCAGATTCGGATTTGAATTGGTGAATCCTGTTCCCGTGTTCAACCAAAGCTCAGCGTTGGTGAGTCCCGTTCTGCTGCCGGCGAGAAGGAAATCCGGTGCGCCATCGTGATTGAAATCAGCCCACGCGCTGGAGCTGTAGGTGATGCCGGTCAGCCCGGCGACGGGGAAAAGTGTGAAGGCCGCGCCCGTATTGCGCCAGACTTGGGCGACCAATCCGGTGGACGATTCGCCGGTGAGCACAAAATCCATGAATCCGTCGCGATCGAAATCTCCCCACGATGAGGATCCAAACGCAGTGCCGGTCAAACCCGGCGCCATGGCGGTTGCGTTGACGAATCCGGATTCTGTGTTGCGCCAGAGCTGCGTGATGAGCTGGTTCGCGGAATTCTCGCCGGAAACCAGAAGATCAATGCGGCCATCGTTATCGAAGTCTGCCGTCGTCACCGCACCGTAAGCAACCGCGGGAATGCCCGAAGCAATGGCGCTGGTGGCATTGGTGAAGCCGTTGCCATGGTTGAGCCACAATTGCGCCACCTTGCCGGTCGAAGACAGGCCGCTCACAAACAGGTCGAGCCGGCCGTCGCGATTGAAATCAGCGAAGACGGTGCTGCTTTGATTCACGGCGGCAAGGCCGGGAATGAGAGTTGCCGTGACATTTGAAAAGCCGGTGCTGGTATTCCGCCAGAGCTGCGATTTGCGAACGATGTTTCCCAGATTCGTGCTTGCGCCGGTGATTACGAAATCGAGCCGGTTGTCATTGTCAAAATCCCCCCAGGAGATTGAGCCGCCGGAGAACCCTTCGAGATTCGCGATCGGCAAGTTGGTAAAGGTCGAGCCGGTGTTGCGCCACAGCTCTGCGATGCCTCCCGTGACCAGGCCGTTCGTCGTGCCGCTTAGGAAGAAATCGAGCCGCCCGTCATTGTCGAAATCGGCCCATGCCGCCACGCTCGTATCGACGGCCGGCAAACCTGAGACCGGCACCGACGCGAAGTCATCCGCCGCATGCAGCCCGGATGCAGCGGTTGTCGCAATCATCGCCAGCACTTTGCCTTTGCCCAAACCCATTCCGAAGAACCGTGAACCGATTGATGTCATAAGATTGATCGCAGCATGAATAGCCGGATTCGGACGAGCGCGGAAATCGAATTGCCACGGAATTCTTGCCCGTGGATGCCCCGGGCAAGGCCGAGGGAAAATCTGTGTGGCATCGAAGCGAAACCGTGGTTCTCAACCGTTTCCTTTCATCGGTGGGATCCAACACAATTGCACCGGAACAAACGTGCGGGGAAACCGAGGCGTATCTTGGCGACATCTTTGCAGCCAGCATCAAACGAAGCGATCCAACGTGCCCGCTGTTTCGCGTCCCGCCGTTCGTGGTTTGGATGTTGGATGTACCTCCCGTCTCCGCCTTTGTTCCGTCGTTCCTCGAATGTTCCGCTCCATTCCCGGCAATCACATAAACGCAAAATGGCCGTCCAAGGACGGCCATTTTGCTGGTTAGGTTTGGTTCAGGTTAGAAACGGAGGAATCGTCGCGCCGTGCCGATGAGCGTCAGGCCCGCGCCCAGCAACATTGCAGTCGCGCCACCGTCGGGAACGGGGGACCGGGTGCCGAAAATCGTGACTTGCGTAATTTCGCCATCGCCACCCCAGAACTGCCGCAATGAAAGCGACTCGGTGCCGTTCCAGTTGGAGATGTCGATCAGGTAAAAGGCCGGTTGAAATTCGCCGTCCTTCACATAGAGCCAGAGACCTGAGAAGCCGCCGATGCTCGCACCTCCTGTGTGGGTGATGTCGGCATTCTGCGGACTCGTTGGCGTGTCCGAAAACGCAGTGGCGTAGAAATCCGCGTAACCACCCGATTCCGTGCCGCTCAAGGATTGGTGATACAACTCGACCAAACCGTTCACGTTCAAAATGCCGCCGATCTGCTCCGCATTGAGGGGAGTGCTCGGCGTGTTGTATCCGACATAACCTGACGGCGTGATCATGAGCGCCGACGCATTAAAACTCAGCGCCGTCGCCGCGATTGCCCCAGCCAAAATCTGTTTCACTTGCATACGTCTTTCTTCAGAAGCCTCACAGGAGGCGCAATCTCCTTAGGCAAGGCCTGTGCCACGTCGCCGCGGACTGGTCGAATGTAAACTGCAAGAGTTTGGCGCATAATGGCTTATAAGAGATTCATCGGACTGAAGAAGGTCTGCGTCCGGACCAAAAATTCTGTAAGGCGGACCGACGTGGCAATATTGGTTATCGTTTCAAGTGATTCTAAATCAGATGCTTGTGTATTAATTGCGAAGATTCTGGAAAAGCTGACAAAATGGAGGCGCAAATCATTGATAATGAGCGGCTTATACATACAATAACTCCGGCCCCGTACGGAGCGCGCCAAGGGAAGCCCCGGGATGGAATGTGCGTTGTCTCTTGGCTGGGCGAAGCGCCAATGGTTCCGGTTCGTCCACCGATGCTTCCGGTGCGCGGCCGGACTTTGATTTCAGAATTGCCCTCTGTTCGCACGCGGATACGGCGATGGACGTCTCAATTGATCCAAAAGAAGAAACCTCGACGGCAGGGATTGAGAACAGCCGACGCGCGCCGCTTCTTCTTCACCGGTTTTTTTCTTGCCGCTTGTGACGCGGGAGAAAGTAAACTCGATCTTGAGTGAACGATTTGACGCAAATTCTGCAAGCGGTCGGGCGCGGAGATGGCCGCGCCAGCGAGGATCTGATGCCGCTCGTTTATGCGGAGTTGCGCACGATTGCCGCGGCCCGAATGGCGCGCGAATCGCCCGGACACACCTTGCAGCCCACGGCCCTCGTGCATGAGGCGTGGCTCCGGCTGAGCTCGGGAGCAGAACAGTCGTGGCAGAATCGTGCGCACTTCTTTGGCGCGGCAGCGGAGGCGATGCGGCGGATCCTGGTGGAACACGCGCGGCGCAAGGCGGCGCTCAAACACGGCGGCGGACAGCAGCGGCTGAACATCGAAGATCTGGACCCCGCCCAGGCGACGCCGGACGAAAAAATCCTGCTGATCGACGAGGTGCTGGAGGAGCTGGAGAAAGCCAATTCAGAACGCGCCCGCGTCGTGGTGCTGAAGTTCTTCGCAGGCATGACCAATGTCGAAGTCGCCGAAACGCTGCACATCAGCCGGAGCACCGTGGACCGGCATTGGGAATGCGCCCGGACGTGGTTGTTCCAGAGAATTCAGAAAGGCGTCTAAGGTCGAACCCATGAAGCAGAACGACCTCCCCGTTTCGCATGAATGCTTGAGTAACTGAATGAGTGAAGCGCTGACAGAGAAGGCCGAGCAGATTTTTTGTTCCGCACTCAAAATCGCATCGACAGCGAGTCGCAACGAACTGCTGGAACGTGAATGTGCCGGCGACATGGCATTGCGTTCCATGGTGGATAAGCTCCTCGCCACGCAAGGGGAGGTGAACGATTTCTTCGGTTGTTTTCAGGACGGCGCCGCAACACGGCTGCCGATGGAAGAGCTTACCGCTGCGATCGAGGAAACGACCGGCGCTGCCGGGGCGGCCTCCGTTTCCATGCACGCGGACGAGTTCGTGGGGAGCTCGGTTGGTCCTTACAGACTGCTGCAAAAGATTGGCGAAGGCGGATGTGGCGTCGTGTACATGGCGGAGCAGGAAAAGCCGGTTCGCCGCCGGGTGGCGTTGAAAGTCATCAAGCTGGGAATGGACACCAAGAGCGTCATCGCCCGGTTCAGTGCGGAACGCCAGGCCCTGGCCATGATGGATCATCCGAACATCGCGCGCGTCCTCGAAGCCGGGGCGACAGAAACGGGGCGTCCTTATTTTGTGATGGAACTGGTGCAGGGGACGAGAATCACCGAATGGGCCGACGCCAATCAATATGACCTCCGCCAGCGGCTGACCATGTTCATTCAGGTTTGTCTGGCCGTCCAGCACGCGCACCAGAAGGGCATCATTCATCGGGACCTCAAACCATCGAACATTCTTGTGACGATGCACGATGGCGTGCCATTGCCCAAGGTGATTGATTTTGGGATCGCGAAGGCCACGGGCGGGGAGCCGCTGACGGATCTGACCGTGTTAACCACTCATGAACAATTCATCGGCACGCCGGCGTACATGAGCCCGGAGCAGGCGGAGATGGGCGCGTCGGACATTGACACGCGCAGCGACATTTACAGCCTCGGCGTGTTGCTTTACGAGCTGATGACGGGACGCCAGCCGTTCGATCAAAAGGATCTTGTTCAGCAAGGGTTGGTTGAAATGCGGCGGACGTTACGGGAAAAAGAACCGTTGCGGCCGTCCACCAAAGTCGCCGGGTTGAACGCAGATGAATTGACACAAACCGGAATGCACCGCCGGATCGATCCGCCGCGATTGCGGCTGGTCCTGAAAGGCGACCTGGACTGGATCGTCATGAAGGCGCTGGAGAAGGACCGGAACCGCCGTTACCAGACTGCCAACGCGCTGGCTGTGGACATTCGGCGGTATCTGGACAACGAGCCCGTCGTGGCCCGCCCGCCCAGCCGGCTGTACCGTTTTCAAAAGCTGGTCCGGCGAAACCGCGCGGTTTTCGTGTCTGCATTCGCGATCAGTCTCGCGCTGGTTGCGGGACTGGGCACCTCCACCTGGTTGTTCTTCAAGGAGCGTGAGGCAAGGCACGAAGCCCAGCGGGGACGCGAAGCGGAGGCGCTTCTGCGGCGGAAAGCCGAAGCGCGTGAGGTCATCGCACAGGCCATATCGCTGATTGAGAAGAACCAGCTGGAACGAGCGGATCGTCTGGTCGGATCGCTTCCTTCATCTGACGCGGCGGATGTCGGGATGGAAGTGTTTCGCCCGCTGGGCGACTGGGCCGCGCAGAAGGGCGACTGGCGGCGCGCTGCCGAGTACTATTCGGTTGTGGTGCGTTTGACCCAGTTCGAGCGCACCCCGGTTTCCTCCCGGGACTACACGCGCTACGCCGTGGTCCTGGCGGAACTCGGCGAGCATGCGGCTTACGAAGAGTTTTGCCGCGAACCCATCAAACGATTTGGCAGCGTCCGCGATCTGATCATGATCGAACGCGTCGTTAAGCACAGTTTGCTGATGCCGCCCAGTCCGGAATTGCTGGCCAGCCTGATGCCGCTGGTCAGCCGCATCGAAAGTTCCATTCCCACCAATGTTCTGTCCGCGCCTTACAACGACACGGTTCCATGGCGGTGCCTGGCGCTGGCGTTGATGGAGTATCGCAGCGGCGATTACACCGCAGCTGCCAGCTGGGGCACGACCGGTCTGAAAATTGCCACCGGCCCCAACCTGGCGCGCGTCGCCAGCATGGAGGCGGTCCTTGCTATGGCGGATTATCAACTGGGTCGTCATGACGAGGCCCGCGCGGAACTGGCCAAGTCCCGGCAAGTGCTGGCGGAAAACTTCAAACCTCCGTTCCCGACCGCCGACATTGCGTTCGACTGGTTTCTCGCCCGGTTGCTGCAGGGCGAAGCCGCAGCGTTGATCGAGGACTCCGGCAATACGCGGCCGTAAACGCGCGCGGTGGAGATCGTCTGCCACGGCGGTCTGTGAAGTCTGTGTCCGCTGGAACTTGAGGAGACGAAAACGGCGCGCGCCGAGTGTCGCTGCGGCTTCCGACACTCCCGATCAAAAGAGCTGAAGCAAATCACCCGACGAATTTCGCATGACTGCTTGGACGTCATGCAAGTTCCGGCAAGCAGCTTGGCTGTTCGATCTGACTCGCCTGCCTCAGGATTGAGTTCGAGGCGGGTCACGATGGCGGATATCGCCGCGAAAATGGGTGTATCCCGGGTCGCGGTTTCCATGGCTTTGCGGAATCATCCGCGGATATCAGCCCCGCTCCGACAGAAGGTCAGACAGGTGGCGCGCGAACTGGGGTTTGTGCCAGATCCTTTGCTTTCAGCCTTTGCCGTCCATCGACAACATCGGGTCCGGCCCGCCAGCCACGGTGCGTTGGCGTGGATCAACCGCTGGAAAGATCCCAAACAACTCCGGCAGTTCCGGGAATTTGATCTGTATTGGAAAGGCGCTTTCGAAGCCGCGGCCAGGCATGGATTCCGCCTGGATGAAATTCGTTGGGATTCTGACTGCTCACCCAGGAGACTGGGAAAGATTTTGGTGACGCGCGGGATTGAGGGGCTGCTGATTCCGCCGCACCGCGAGGTGATCGATTGGGGGGATTTTGACTGGAAGCAGTTCTCG
>CAMLLE010000193.1 GCA_946480555.1 uncultured Verrucomicrobia subdivision 3 bacterium | reverse complement strand
GGAAGCAATGTCTCAATCTCGCTTCCCGATCCGCCCAGCCGGAATGATTTCTATCGCGACCTGTTTGTCGTCGCTTATCGCAACAAGCCCGGTCTAGAAAACCGCGCGCCGCTACGAAACTGGCGGGTCAAAGCACTGCATGAAAAGATCAGGATCGACGGCCCGGACGGATGGTTCCTGGCCAACTCCGCACCGGACACCAGCGCACTGCTGGAGTCCGACCCCGCGGTTCCCGGCGAAGAAGACGCGCACTCGACCGAGGTTCTGAATCTGACCGGGCGCCTTTCCGCGAATGGCCATTTGCAATGGAACGTGCCCGCCGGCGATTGGCGCGTGTTGCGGTTCGGTTGCACGCTGGCGGAGATCAACCACGTATCCACCTCAAGCGATGGCTGGAAGGGTTACGCGCTCGACGTGCTGGACGAATCCGTCTTCAAACGCTACTGGGATTCGATCGTTGAACCGCTTATCGCCGATGCGGGTCCGCTGGCCGGTTCGACTTTGAAATATCTGCACACGGATAGCTGGGAAACGGGCGTTCACAACTGGACGCCAACGTTGCGCGAAGAATTTCGAGCGCGCCGCGGTTACGATTTCCTGCCATGGCTGCCAGTGATCGCCGGGAAAATCATCAACAACCGCGATGATAGTGAGCGTTTCCTCCACGATTTCCGCAAGACCCTCGGAGATCTCGTCATTGATCGGCATTATCGGCCGTACAGCCAATGGGCCGCGCGCCATGGACTCGGCATCCACCCGGAATCCGGTGGCCCGCATTTTGTTCCCATCGACGCCCAGCGCGCGCTGGGGATGAACGATGTTCCGATGTCGGAATTCTGGGCCACCGCCGCAACGCACCGGCGTTCCGACCAGACGCGTTTCTTCGTAAAACAGCCGGCCTCAGCCGCACATGTGTATGGCAGGAAGTTCGTCGGCGCTGAAGGCTTTACCACGGTCGGCCCACACTGGCAGGAGACAATCTGGGATAACCTCAAGCCTTCGTTTGACTACGCCTGCACTGAAGGTATGAACCGCCTGGTCTGGCATGCTTTCGTGTGTTCACCGGAATCTGCGGGCATGCCCGGCCAGCAATACTTCGCCGGCACGCACTTCAATCCAAACACCACCTGGTGGGACAAATCCGCGCCCTTCATCAACTACATGAACCGCGTCCAGTTCCTGTTGCAGCAGGGATTGTTCGTGGCGGACGCGCTCTATTATTACGGCGATCACGTCCCGAACTACACGCAGCTCCGGAAGTCCGATCCCGCGCAGCTCGGCGATGGATACGACTACGATGTCATCACGGAGCACGCGATCCTGACGCGCCTCTCGGTGAAGGACGGCTTGCTGATGCTTCCGGACGGGATGAGCTATCGCTTGATGGTGCTTGCGCCGCGCAAAGTGATGTCGCTGCCGGTGCTGGAAAAGGTTCGGGAACTTGTTCGGGACGGTGCCACCATCGTGATGACGCGGCCGGAGCAAGCCAGCGGATTGGCTGAAAAGTCGCGCGCCGACGAACGCGTGAAGGCGATCGCGAAGGAGTTGTTGGGTGATGCGCATAGCGGCGTGGTGACGCGGCCGGTGGGAAGAGGCCGCGTGATTAGCGGACGCACTGCTCGTGAAGTCTTGATCGCAGATGGTGTTCGCCCGGATTTCGAAGCGCGCAGCACCAATTCCGCCGGCGACGTCGAATACATCCATCGGCGCGATGGCGTGACTGATATTTATTTCGTGGCAAACCGCGCCAGTGAAGCGCAGGAGGTGGTTGCCACCTTCCGGATTGCGGATCGTGCGCCGGAGCTTTGGGATGCCGTGTCGGGCGAGCGTCGCATGGCCACGGATTACCGGCAGCTTGGCGGGAGGACGCAAGTGACGCTGCAAATGCCACCTTGCGGCTCATTGTTTGTCGTGTTCCGCGCACCGGCGGCGGAACATCCGCCAACGGGACGGAGTAATTCCGATCCCTACCTGGCCGTGAAGAAGATTGAGGGCGACTGGCGGGTGGCTTTCGATCCCAAGTGGAAAGGGCCGGGCGAAGTTGTCTCTTCGCAGCTGATGAACTGGGCCGAGCATGAGCATTCAGGAATTCGTTTCTATTCCGGCACGGCCACGTATCGAAAGCAATTTGAGCTTTCAGCTGATGCGACCAATGGATCGGATCTTTATCTCGACCTGGGCGACGTTCGTGAACTGGCGGAAGTGAAGTTGAACGGGAAATCGTGTGGCATCGTGTGGGCGCCGCCGTTTCGCGTGAACGTCGGTCCGGCCCTTCGCCCTGGAATGAACGCGCTGGAAATCGAAGTCGTGAATTTCTGGCCCAATCGGATCATCGGTGACAGTGCCCTCCCGCGCGAGGACCGGGTGACGGAAACGAACATCCGCAAGTTCAATCCGCAATCGAGCCTGATGCGTTCCGGTCTTTTTGGCCCCGTGCAACTTCTGAGACGGGAAGTTGCCGATGGCGGGAGCATCACTTCGAAGTAGAGCTGTTACAGCGGCATCTTCGCACGGGGGCGCGAATTGCTGAAGGGGAGAGTTGTCGGAACGTTTCCCCGGCATGTGCGCAAACCAGGAGCATCTGTGAATTCACTTCGACGTTGATATGTGCGGGGAGGCGGACATTTAGGTTTCGTTCCTCGCTCCAAAGCTTCGCTTCGTTCCTCCACATTCGTTGAGCCTGCGGTCCGCCCTCGCGGGACTCATTGTTTTGCTGCAAAGTTTCCACTGTAGAACAGGGTTTGTTTGCCGATAAACAACCGATGAAGCAGCACGCTTTTACCAGACCCTGCAGCGCAAGCCGTGGAGTAAATTCTGGGCGGAATCTGTCGCCATGGACGGGCGGCAAGAGGAAGGCTCCATGAGCTTTTCCCGGCGTTGCTTTCTTCCCTTATCCCTCGCACTCTCGGTCACGGGATTGCGCGCCGCGGCATCCACCGCGCCCGCGGCTGAAACGGCGGAGCTGAGCCTCGAGGAGTTGATCAACATCGAGGTCACGTCCGTCGGCAAAAAGGAAACCACACTCCTGCGCGCGCCGGCTGCAATTGCGGTTTTGACTGCCGAGGATTTTGATCGTCTCGGAGCCAACAGCATTCCCGAGGCGTTGCGCGCTGTTCCGGGCATGCACGTGGCGCGGATGAGCGGAAATCGCTGGGCGGTCTCCGCGCGCGGCATGAACGACGAGTATTCCAACAAACTGCTTGTCATGGTCGATGGCCGGAGCGTTTATTCGCCACTGTTCGGCGGCGTTCACTGGAACGTGCAGGACATCGTGCTGGAGGACCTGGATCGCATCGAAATCAATCGCGGCCCGGGCGGAACGCTGTGGGGCGCAAACGCCGTCAATGGCGTGATCAACATCATCACCAAGAGCGCCCGGGAAACCCAGGGTGCTCTCGTCTCCACGATCGTGGGCACGGAGGATCAGCCAACCGTGAGCGCGCGATACGGCGGCACATTGGCATCGAATGTTTACTACCGGGTTTATACGAAATACCTGAATCGCGAAGGCTTTGAGAATACCGACGGCACCGAAGCGGGGGACGATTGGGACATCGCGCGCGGCGGGCTGCGATTGGATTGGGAGGCGAGCGAGCAGAACACCTTCACTCTGCAAGGCGATTACTACGGTGGCCAGTTCGGCGAGCAGGTGGGGAAGTCGGTCGTTTTTCCCACCCCGGATTACCGGCACGTGGATGTCGATGCCGATGTGCGGGGCGGAAATGTATTAGGGCGATGGACCAGCCGGTTTTCGGAGGATTCGGAACTGAGTCTTCAGTTCTATTACGATCATTACCTGCGGGAGCATCCGTTCGGCGGCGGCGTCCTGCTGCCCGGGCCGAATGAGTTTGCGCCTAGTCAGAATATGCTGACGGAAAAGCGCGACACCTGGGATTTTGATTTGCAACATCGGTTCCGCGTGTTGAACCGAAACGAAATTGTCTGGGGGCTGGGTTTCCGCCGAACGCAGGATTCCATTGATCCCGGTGGCTCGGAGACATTCTGGACCCGCCGCCGGGCGGCGGACGACCTTTTCAGCGCGTTCGTCCAGGACGAGATCACACTGGTTGAAAACCGCCTGTCGCTGACGGTTGGGACCAAGCTGGAGCACAATGACTACACCGGATTGGAGTTCCAACCCGGCGGCCGCCTGCTATGGACCCCCACGGACAAGCAAAGCATCTGGGCTTCGGTTTCCCGCGCGGTGCGCACGCCCACGCGGCTGGAGCGCGATGTGCGCGTGAACATTGACGCGTTTCCACCGTCCGGCCCGATGATACCCGCCGTGCTGGCCTCGGCCGTGCCCAATCCGAATGCCGAAAGCGAAACCATGATGGCGTATGAGCTTGGTTACCGCTGGGAGCCGACCCGCAAGGTTTCATTCGACGCGGCGGTGTTCTTCAATTCTTACGACTGGCTGGCAGCTTCACCCGCGGGAACCACCTTCCAGATGGATCCTGTGCCGCATCTCTCCGCCCAATACGTTACGGACAATGACGCAGATGGCTATGCTTACGGCGCGGAGCTGCTCACCAAATGGCAGCCCACAAGCGATTGGCGCCTGACCGCCGGTTACACCTTCTGGGAAGGTTATTCCGATCGGTCTCACTCGATCATCGGCACCAACCCCGAGCATCAGTTCCATCTGCATTCCAGCCTGGACCTCGGCCGCGGCGTGACGCTGGACAAGGCATTGTATTTCGTGGACGACATCCATGCGCTGTCGCAGCACGAGGTGAATGCCGGAAGCATTCCATCTTACGTCCGGCTGGATGTGGGGGTAACGTGGCAGGCGTCGCCCAATCTGGAGTTCGCGGTTTGGGGGCAGAATTTGCTCGATGAAGGGCATCCGGAATTTGCGAGTTACAAATCGGCGCGCCAGGCGGAGATTCCTCGCAGCGTTTTCGGGAGAATGACGCTGCGCTTCTAGGTTGCCATTGGAACAGGTGAATAACGAACGGTTCAATGCACCGCGAGCAGGCGCAGCGCGATGGCGAAATTCAGTTCTCCCGCTGGATGCGCACAGCTGCGCCTGGATGGGCGAAATGCGCTTTGAACTTTGACCCCATGATACTTTCAGCCACAGCCGCGATCCTGCGCCCGGTGCAATTGCGCCGCGGCTGGCTCGTGCTGTTGGTTGTGCTGCTGGCCGGGCTCTGTGTCCCGCAGCGGAGCGCGGCGGCGGAACTGGTGATGACCGAGCCACAGGTGAAGGCCCTTTGCCTGCTGAACTTCGCCAAGTACGTGAACTGGCCGGCAGGCGCTTTCGCCCGGACGAATGACGCGATTCGCATCGGTGTGCTGGGGGATGCGAAGGTTCACGCTGAACTCAGGCGCGCGGTCGAAGGAAAGCTGATCAGTGGACGGCCGGTCACCACCGTGGAACTGTCCGAACTGAACGAAGGCGAAACACTCCACATCTTCTTCGTCGGCAGCTCTGAAAAGGGGCGCGCGCCGGAGTTTCTCTCTCGTTTGGGGACGGCGCCGACGCTGACCGTGGGCGAACACGAAGGCTTCATGGAGTCCGGCGGCATGATGGTGTTTGTGAAGCGCGAAAACAAAGTGCGCTTCGAAGTGAATCTTGCCCCGGCGCGCCAGGCTGGCATCCAGATCAGTTCGCGGCTGCTTGCGCTGGCGGATGCCGTGAAAGGGAAGGAGTGAGCCGATGAATTTCCTCACCCGCTCCTCCATCAAGCGCAAGCAGGTAATGATCATCCTGCTGACCAGCGCCGCCACGCTGCTGCTGGCCTGCACGGCCTTTGTCTTCTACGACGTCACAACCTTCCGCGGGAAGATGGTGGACCAGGGTGTGAGCCTGGCGGACGTGATCGGCCACAATTGCACCGCCGCGGTGGATTTCAACGATTCGCGTTCGGCCGAGGAAATTCTCGGCGCGCTGGCAGCCGAGCCCACGATCGTCGGTGCGCGGGTCTTCAAACGCGATGGCACGCCCTTCGCCAGCTACGCACGGGCAGGTGCGCCGCTGGAAGTTCCGGCCCCCACGCACTTCCGGCCCGAACACCGTTTCACGCGCGATCATCTGATTCTTTCACGTCCGGTCGTTCACCAGGGCGAAGCCATCGCGATCATTGTGCTGGCGTATGACCTGAGCGAGCTTTCGCAGCGGTTCACGCGTTATCTGGAAATTGTCGGAGCGGTGTTCTGCGTCTCACTGCTGGTCGCGTTCGTTCTTTCGGCGCGGTTGCAGCGCGTCATTTCGGGCCCCATCCAGACGCTCGCGGGAGCGGCGCGCGCGGTGGCGGTGAAGAAGGATTATTCCGTCCGCGTGGAGCGAGTGGGTGACGACGAACTCGGCCAGTTGATGGACGGCTTCA
>CAMLLE010000192.1 GCA_946480555.1 uncultured Verrucomicrobia subdivision 3 bacterium | reverse complement strand
GGTCCGTCGCAAGCGTCGCACCGGTGAAAGTCTCCGGGACGAGCAGCAGTTCAGGAGGTTGTTTCCCATAAACTGCACCCGACGATGTGAAAAGGAGCTGCTCCGTGCCGCAGTTTCGTGCGAATTCCAAAACACGGCGTGTGCCCTGCACGTTGCCGTCGAAATGGGTGAGGGGATCAGCCGGGTGCGCGCCCGATTCCGTTTGGGTCGCAGCGTGGATGACGCGGGAGAATTCGCCCTGAGGAAACACAAAGTCGGTTGCGTTTCCAAAGTGCAGATCAAGCGCTGGATGGTTGGCCAGGTGCGGTAAGCGTTCGCGGAATCGAGCTGGATTGCGGCTGAGGACGGTGATCGAAGCCTGAAGCGCGTAACAGGTGTTGGCGTGAAGAAACGATTCAACCAGCCAAGTGCCGACGAAGCCGGTTCCACCGGTAATGAACACGCGCTTTCCTCGCAGTCCTTCCCATATCGTGCCGGTGTGAGCGAGCACATGGTCAAGATCAGCGCGACTGAGGGCGCGGTCCGGAAGCAGAATCGCTTGTTCCGGAGCAGCAGTCATGTCGTGGAAGCGCAACGAACGGCGGCGCGGGATTCACAGAATGCGCGGATTGTGGCCGCCATGTAGCTGAGCATTTCCTCAGTGAGGCCGGGATAAACACCGACGAATACAGCTTCGTTCATGATCTGATCGGCGCCGGAAAGATCGCCGATGACGCGGAACGCGCTGGGATTCGTCTTGCGAAGGGTCGTGAATGCGGGCTGGCGAACGAGGTTTCCGCCGAACAACGCACGGCTGCCGATCTTCGCAGCGTCCAGGTGCTTCGAAAAATCTTTCCGACTGAACGGTGCGCCGGGTTTCACGCGCATCATGAACCCAAACCAGGAGCAATCGGTGCGATGGCCGCTGTCGTCCCATGTGAAACCGTCCGGCGTCCATCCGGTGGCGTGCGTCGGCAGCATGGATTCGAAGAACTCCTCGAGGCCGGCCAGTTCACGGCGCAGAAATTCCCAATTGCGCCGGCGCGCTTCGACGAACGCGGGGAGCTTCTTGAATTGCTGACGTCCGATGGCCGCCTGGATGTCCAGTGGCTTCAGGTTATAGCCGAGATGCGAGTAGATGTATTTGTGATCGTAGCCTTCGGGTAATTCCCCGAGCTTCCAGCCGAATCGTTTGTGGCAGGTGTCGTCCATGCCGCTGGCACACCAGCAGTCGCGGCCCCAATCGCGAAAACTTTCGACGAGCCTTCGCAGCGGCGGCATTTTGACCACGTTAACCGCACCGCCTTCGCCGAGCGTGAGGTGATGCGGCGGATAATAGGATTGGGTCGAAAGATCGCCGAATGAACCGGTCAACTGGCCGTCATAGCGGCTGCCTAGCGCATCGCAGTTGTCTTCGATCAGCCAGAGATTGTGACGGCGGCAGAACTCCGTGACGGCACTGAGATCAAATGGGTTTCCCAACGTGTGCGCCATCATCACAGCTTTGGTTTTGCCGGGAACGAAAGCGTCTTCAAGCTGATCAACCCGCGCGTTCAGCGTCACAGGATCGTTGTCGATGAAAACGGGCACGAGTTGATTCTGGATCAACGGTGCGACTGTGGTGGGAAAACCAGCGGCCACGGTGATCACTTCATTGCCCGGCGCCAGGCGGCGTTCGCCCAATGTCGGACTGGTCAAGGCGGCGACGGCAAGCAGATTGGCCGAGGAACCGGAATTGACGAGCGTGGTGGATTTCACGCCGAGATACCCGGCGAATTCCTTTTCAAATGCTTCGCCTTCTTTGCCGAGGGTCAGCCAGAAATCCAGCGTCGAGCCGACTGCGGCTTCAACTTCATCCTCGGTAAATACGCGGCCCGCATAAGGGACGGTGGAAGTTCCTGGAGCGAACGTCGCCCGCGCGGCATCGTCGCCAGGCCGGTGCGCCGTATGGGCGAGCGCGGCGTATTCGCGGGTGAGGCGGAGAATTTCGGCTTTGAGTTGTGTGGCCTTGTCCATGGCAGGGAATTGTCAGGCGGCGCAGGCGTTCAGAGACTGAACCTTGTCCGCCGCTGGTTTCTGTGCCCAGGCAATCTGTTTTTCGGCGGCGCGCTGCTGGTAGCTTTCTATCTGGGAAACTGTCGTTATCCGGAGCTTTTCGGCGTCCGCAGCCTGGCTGGCGCGATACCATTCAATCGTGTGGGCAATCGTTTCCGAGAAATTCCAGACCGGCTCCCACTTGAGCATGTGCCGCGCTTTGTCGGTGGACAGCTGCAGCAGGCCGGCCTCGTGCACGGCGTGAGGATTGCGCTGGTCGATCCAGGTTCCCGGCCAATGGCGCAGCATTTCGGAGACGAGTTCCGCCACCGTGCGATTGGATTCTGGTCCGGGACCGAAGTTGAAAGCGGATGCCGCGAGGCTGGGGTGCGGAAGGACGATTCCGTTTCCTGAGAGAACTGCGGCAAGCCAGAGATAACCGGCCAGCGGTTCAAGCACGTGCTGCCACGGACGGGTGGCCTCTGGATTCCGAACTGGAATCGGGCGCCCGCTGCTGAGATGACGCACACAATCGGGAACAATCCGGTCCGCTGCCCAGTCGCCTCCGCCGATGACATTTCCCGCACGGGCGCTGGCGATGCGCACCGGTGAATTTTGGAAGAACGATCGGCGATAAGCCTGGATCACGAGTTCTGCCGCCGCCTTGCTGGAGCTGTAAGGATCGTAACCTCCGAGTGGATCTTCCTCGCGATAACCGAAGACCCATTCGCGGTTTTCGTAACACTTGTCCGTGGTGACGAACACCGCCGCGCAGGGATGCGTCAGCTGGCGCAAGGATTCGAGCACATGAACGGTGCCCTGCACATTCGTCGCATACGTTTCGACCGGCGTGGCGTAGGACTCGCGCACCAGCGGTTGCGCGGCAAGGTGAAAGACGTAATCGGGCTGGGCTGCGGCGATCGATGCCCGGACCGCATGCAGATCGCGGATGTCGCCGATCTGGTGTCGCAGCCCGGAACGTTGCTTGAGGCGCAGTCCTTCGAACAAAGACGGGTTGGTGGGGGCGGGCAGGGAGAAGCCATGCACCCGTGCGCCGAGCAACAACAGCCATTCCGTCAGCCACGCCCCTTTGAAGCCGGTGTGACCGGAAATCCAGACTGTTTTACCGGCGAAGATGTGTTTCATCTTATTTCCAGATTTTCCAGGGCGCGTTGCCGCTGACGTACATCTTCTCCAGCATCTGCTGCTCGCGGTAGGTATCCATGCACTGCCAGAAACCGGTGTGCTGGTACGCGTTCACTTTTCCTTCAGCGGCCAGACGGGCCAGCGGTTCCTGTTCGAGGACGGTATCGTCGCCGGTGAGGTATTCTCCGATGCTCTTGTTGAAGACGAAGAAGCCGCCGCTGATGAATTCGCTCGATTGCTTGGGCTTTTCCTTGAAGGCTGTGACCCGGTTTCCGGAGACGACGAGATCGCCGAACCGGGCCGCCGGCCGGACCGCCGTGACCGTGGCGATGCCGCCGTGTTTCTCGTGAAACGCGATGGATTCGTTGATGTTGCTGTCCGTCACGCCGTCGCCATAGGTCAACAGGAACGGGTCGGAATCCAGGTAAGGCAACACGCGCTTCAAGCGGCCGCCGGTCTGAGTTTCCGATCCCGTGTCGATGAGTGTTACCTTCCAATCCTCTTCATCGTGGTGCGTGTGATAAGTGATTTTGGGCGTCGAGTTGAGATGCAGCGTCACGTCGCTGGTGTTCCACTGGTAATTGCGGAAGTAGTCTTTGATGACCTCGCCCTTGTATCCGAGGCACAGGATGAAATCCTTATGGCCGTAGTGGGCGTAAATCTTCATGATGTGCCACAGGATCGGGCGATTGCCCACGGGCACCATCGGTTTCGGTCGAAATTCAGTTTCCTCGCGCAGACGCGTTCCCAGACCACCGCAGAGAATGACGACTTTCATAAAGTTCTATCGAGTGTGATTCAAATTTGCTTCGACCGCCGCGAGATTCGCCCGCGCGATCTCGTTGATCGGTTCGAGCTGGAGGATGCGGCGGAAACAGGCAGCGGCGGCTTTGCGGTTTGCCGCACGGTAATAGCAGACGCCCAGGCGCAGCAGCAGATCGATGTCGCGCGGGTCACTGCCCAGGCCGGATTCGACCACTTCGCGGGCTTCGTCGAGGCGGTTGCGCGAGGTGAGAAATCCGGTGAACAGGCGGGCGGCTTCGCAGTTTTCAGGATCGCGGCGCAGCGCTTCGCGAAAATGGGTTTCGGCTTCCGCGTCGCGGTTCAGTTCCTGGTAACTGACGGCGAGCTGGAGGAGCAGGGTGACGTTTTCCGGATCTAACGTCTGCGTGCGGAGGAACGTTTTCAACGCGGCTTCGAATTGTTTCAACCTGAATTGCAGGCTGCCAATGGCGTTGAGCAGCGTTGCATCCTGGTGGTCGATGGCGGCCGCGTGTTGCAGGAAGTCGAGGGCGAAGTTCAGTTCGCCGCGGGCATGCCATTCGTCGGCGCGGGCGAGGCACCAATCCTTGATGCCGACCGGGGTCTGGATCGTGACCGGCGGAGCGACGGGTTGAGAGGGGAGCGTTGAAATCAGGGTTGCGTTCGTCGTTTCGTTCATCGTCTCGGCCTCTCAGTTGTTCGCCGTATTTCGAAAAAGACCGGGCGGGTCTGTGATGGGGACCCGCCCGAGGAAGGAGCCAGCGGTCTGCGCCAATCGGCTGACCGACGAGATTCGCTGGACACTTGTTTACTGCCGCAGCAACTGGAGCACGCTCTGGGGCAGGCTGTTTGCCTGAGCCAGCATCGCGGTGCCAGACTGCACTAAAATGTTTTGCTTCGCGTATTCCGTGGATTCCTCGGCGACATCCACGTCCTGAATCCGCGAATTGGCGGCCGTCAGGTTTTCCTTGCTGACGGTGAGCTGATCCGTGGTGTAGTTCAGGCGCGATTGATAGGCGCCGATGCCGGCGCGATCCTGTGAAAGTTCGGTGATGGCGAGTTTGACCAGGTCCAGCGCGGCGCGCGCGCCGTCGCGGGTGCTCAAGTCGGCTGCGAGCACGTTGGTATAAACTGCGGTGGCGAGGCTGATGCCGTCCATCGTAAGGGTGTTGCCTTCAGAGTCCAACGTCACGTTCAGCGCCGTTCCATCGAACAGGCTGACGCCGTTGAAATCCTTCGTGGCAGAGGTGCTGATGAATTCGCTGAGCTGTCTGAATTCGCTTTGGTAAAGCTCGCGGTCTTCATTGGACTTCGTGACGTCCTGCGCCTGGAGCGAAAGTTCGCTCATGCGGGTGAGGGCGTCGGCGATCTTTTTGAGATAGCCGTCCTGCGTCTGGGTGAAGGAAATGGCATTGCCGACATTGCCGCGTGCGGCGTCGAGGCGGCGAATCTGCGCGGTGAGGCGCGATCCGACGGCCATGCCGGCGGCGTCATCAGCCGGGTTCACAATCTTGCTGCCGGAGCTGAGGCGCGAGAGCGATTTGCTCAGCAGCGATTGGCTGTTTTCCAGGTTATGGGCGGACACCTGGGACGTGATGTTGGTGCTGATGATCATAGGACTGTGCTGGATGCGGTTTTAGCCGGTGTGGGAGGGGAATTCGGTTTGCGCAAAGGCAGCTTGGGCAATGGCGCTTTCTGGCTGGTGACCGCCTGCTTGTTGCTGCGCTGGATTTCTTCGTAAACTTCCTGCCGATGGACCGGCACGTCGGAGGGGGCTTCGATGCCGACCTTCACGACGTCGCCTTCGACGCGCACCACTTTGATATGGATGCGGCCATCGATCACGATGCTTTCGCCGGATTTTCGGGAGAGGATGAGCATGGTGGCAGGCGTTAGGGTCAGGAAATCGGGAGCGGATGCTGGACGGAGTATTCCGCGGCGTTGGCGAGGATGACTTGTTTGCCGACGCCGGTGGTGCGGTTCACAACCACAGGGCCTTTGAGGTTCACGGTGGCGCGGTTCGCGCCGTGGAGCGTGACGATGTTCAGCAGCGCAGCCTCTTCAGGATTGGCGAGGCCGAGAAAATCTACATCAGCCTGGGGGATATCCGGCCGATAGTCGGGGACGACGAGAAACGGGTCGATGACGACGAACGCGAGGGCGGCGTTGTCTTTCACCTGCAGCCAGCGGAAAGGTTCCTCCTCTGGGTTCGCGATGAGCAGATATTGCTTCATCTGCTCGAAGCCGAGGATGCCCATGGGCAGCCGGAGCTCGCAGGTGAGCGTCGTAGCGGGCGACGCTTCAGGTTCTGTCGTGTTCATGCATTTCATGCCGATGGCCCGTTTAGCAACGGGTATGCCAGCGGCTCAAAGCGCGCGGAAACGTGCATGTTTCCGAGGAAAAGCGGCAAATCTCGCCGTGCGCGTTTCAAGGGAGA
>CAMLLE010000191.1 GCA_946480555.1 uncultured Verrucomicrobia subdivision 3 bacterium | reverse complement strand
TTGCGCTCCGGACGCGGAGGCATCGGGATTTGCAAACGTGGGGAACGCCTCATTATCGATGTCTACTTCAGAATAACGTGCGACCAGTTGCAGCGCACCCCATTGCCCTGTGCGCGGATCGAACGGCTTCTTCGGGTTCACGCCTGTGAAGGTGCAATCCTCGCCCGTGAGCACCCAACCCGCGGCGATTTGCCAGCCGGTGTGGCTCAGATCGGCGGATGCCGCGCCGCGTGAAACTTCCTGTTGCGAAAGCGCGTATTCAGCGAGCAATCCAAAGGGTCCAACGTAGTAATAGCCTTGCGGCGAAACGCGCCAGTGACTGCCATGCACCAGCGTACCGCTAAGGTAATTGAAATAGGGCTGCTGGCCTTCTGACGTGTAGCTGCTGGCCAGTCCGATTGAGTTGGAGGTCACATTTCCCCAGCTGCCGCCCACGCCGAAACCGAGGCCGGAGATCCATTGATTGTCCGATTTCTTGAACGGCGTCGCAAACAGCCGCCCGGCAAATTCCCGATGATCTTCAATGTCCGAATTGGACGTACTGCGACCGTCGCCAACGCCATTGAACACGCCCGCCGCATAGCTCAGGCGGCCACCGGCAACTTCGCCCCACAGTTGAAAGCCCAAGTCGCGATTCGGCACGAGCGTCGTGACGATGGAGCGTTCGCTGAAGAATGTCACTGGATCCGATTGCAGATGCTCCAGCCCGACGGGAACTTTGAATTTGCCGGCGCGCAACTGCAGCCATGGTTGATAGCGATAGTTGATGTAAGCATCGACGATCTGAACAGTCGATCCACCGAAGTCCGGGACGAACATGAAATCGAAATCGCGGTATAGCGTTCCCGAGAAGATCGGCCGCGCGCGGCGCAGGAGGAACCCGTCGTTCCCCTTGATGTGGCTTTCGTTGAAGTAGGTGCGGTTGTCCACCTGCAACACGCCGTTGAGTTTGAAAATGAAGTTCGTGTCCGCCGAGCTCGCAATGAAACCGCTGTTGCCAAGTACGACCCTTGGCCCTTCCTTGGCCGCTGCCGCGGAAGCTTCACTCTCGTCGCGACGCCGCTCAAGGTCGCGCACCTTCTGATCAAGCGCCTGAATCTGCGCTTTCAACGCGTTGATCGCGTCTGCGGTTTCATCCGCTGTGGCGCGGAAGACTTGAGCGCCCAGCGCCAGCAGCACGATCACCAGCCAATGCTTTTTCATAATTTTCCTTCTGGTTGTCCCGCCACAACCGCGACCGTAGGCCCACGACCAAACCTTGGCAACCGTTCACACCAACTCGTGCGGTTGCCCGCGAACGGGAACATCATTGCCATAAACTCTACCAAGTCAATAGACTTTTATAAGAAGTCATAAATGCTTTTCTATGAGAGTAATGAGAAATGTATAAAACGAATCTTGATAGGAACATTGTACATTCTATCGTTCCGGTATGAAGCTCTCCGTTCGCGGCGAATACGCGTTGCGCGCGCTGTTGGTTTTGGGATTGAACCATCGCGAACCGGTGGTTCGAATCCAGACGATCTCGGATCAGCAGCGCATTCCCAAACGCTTCCTCGAACAGATCCTGAACGATTTGCGAACGGCAGGAATCGTCCAGAGCCGGCGCGGGGTTGCCGGCGGATACCGCCTCGCGCGACCGCCCGAAGAAATCAAACTCTCGGAGGTGGTGCGGCACATTGAAGGCGCGCTCGCGCCGGTCAGTTGCGTCAGCGAAAAGTTCTACGAAAAATGCACCTGTCCGGACGAAATGCGCTGCCCCATCCGCAGCGTCATGAAAGAAGTCCGCGAGGCCGTGGTGCGAATCATGGAGAAGATGACGGTAGCCGATTTGTGCGAACGCTGGCGCGGATTGCAGCAGCAGCCAATGAATCCGTTCGACTTCATGATTTGACCTCGCTTCAACTTCCAACTTCCAGCTTCCAGCTCCGAACTTCGAACTTCGAACTTGGAGGAATTTCAGTTAATTCAAAGCCGTGACCGCCGCGCGCGACATTCAGAACATTGCCCTGATTGGATTCATGGGCACGGGGAAATCTTCGGTGGGCCAGATGCTCGCGCACCAACTTCACTTCACGTTTCTGGATACTGACCACATGATCGAAGCGCGCCAGAACCGCCCCATCCCGCAGATCTTCGCCGAGCAAGGCGAACTGGCGTTTCGTGCGATGGAATGTGAACTGACACGCGAGCTGGTGAACGTTCGCAACCACGTGATTTCAACCGGCGGCGGCCTTCCCGTGAATCCAGAAAACCTCGAAAGCCTGAAATCGCACGCGCTCGTCGTGTGCCTTTGGGCTTCACCGGAAAGAATTTGGGAACGCGTCCGGCATCAGTCGCATCGCCCCCTGCTTCACGATCCCGATCCGCTCGCAAAAATCCGGAATCTGCTCGCGGCGCGGGAACCGGCCTATCGACAGGCGGACGTTCTGATTAACACCGAGTTGCGCTCGGTGAAGGAAGTCGTGCAACAGGTGATCTACCATTTTCACATGGCGAATGGCGCAGCGGGCGGAACGCGTGAACAGTGAACTGTGAAACGTGAAGCCATTCGCCGACGCGCACGGGAGTTGGGTTTCGACGCCTGTCATTTCACCGCCGCCGCTCCGCCGGTTCACAGCGGAGAATTTCAGCAATGGCTGGCGGAACATCGCCACGGTGAAATGGCCTGGCTCGAACGCAACGCGCACAAGCGCGTCGAACCCCAGAACGTTCTGCCCGGTGCCCAGAGCCTGGTTTGCCTCGCCGTCAGCTATGGCATTGGGTCCGGAGGGACGAGTTACACGGGTCCCACAAACGCCAACCCAGAACTGCCAGAACCAAGACGTTCAATCCGCACTTCCACCCGCGGCGTCGTCGCCCGCTACGCGCAATTCGCCGATTACCACGAAATCCTGGTTGAACCATTGAAGGCACTCACCAGCTTCATCGATTCATTGGAGCCGGGCCAGCGATCGCTTTGGTATGTGGACACCGGTCCGATCCTCGAGCGTGATCTCGCGCAACGCGCCGGCCTGGGATTCGTCGGCAAGCACACCAATCTGATCAGCCGCGAACTGGGCAACTGGTTTTTCCTCGCCGAGATCATCACCACCTTGGAAATCGAGCCGGACGCGCCGGAGCGAAATCGCTGCGGCACCTGCACGCGCTGCATCAGTGCCTGTCCCACGGCGGCGATCACTGCGCCGTTCCAGCTCGATGCGCGCCGCTGCATTTCCTATCTCACCATTGAACTCAAAGGCTCGATTCCCGTGGAATTGAGGCCATTGATTGGGAACCGGATTTACGGTTGTGACGATTGCCTTGCGGCATGTCCATGGAATCGTTTCGCGCGCGAAGGACGATTGATGCAGCCGCACGCGCGCCGCGATCTGCAAACACCTGATTTGATCGAGCTTCTCGCCTTGGACAATGCGGCGTTCAAACAGCGCTTTGCCGGCTCGCCCATCCTGAGAACCAAGCGCCGCGGACTGCTGCGAAATGTGTGCGTGGCTTTGGGAAATACCGCTGATGCGAGCGCGCTCCCTGCATTGGAGGCTGCATCGAATGACGTTGAACCATTGATTGCGGAGCATGCACGCTGGGCGATGGAGCAGATTGCGAAGCGGCAGCAGTAATCGCAGCAGGCGCCGTCCCGGCAGCGACAACGGAAGCCTCGAATTTCCAGCGTCCTTCCAGGCGCGTTGCTTTCGGGATCCGTTTCCCGGCTAAAGCTCGGGTTCCAGCAACAGGATCTATCTGGCGCTCTGCTCCATGATCGGCAGGAAGCGCTTATTGATTTCGAGCATCTCGATGCTCGCGGGCATGGAAAGGATCTCTGAAAAGGTGGCGGGAGGAGGTTTGCTGAAAGCAACGGAGCCATCCGTAAAGCCGATGTTCCAGCCTTTCGATCGCACGTGAGCGCAATTCAGCGGATCGGACATGCCGACATCCAGGTAGTCCATGATGAAAGCCCGGCGCGCATTGATCTGGCTCGATTTTTGAAACTGGCGGACGTTGTTGCCCGCAACCGTGTTGACGACTGGATTGAACGTGTAGCTGCTGCGCACCCCGACGTTCCCGTTGGCGGCTGTCACAATGGTTATCAACGGCCCGGCCGGAACCGCTCCGCCTGAATAATACCAATCGCTCAACTGCGATTTATCCGGGTAGCTGGGGCAAAAGAACACCTTGCCGTTTCCCACATACTTTGCGGAAAACAAATAGCCCAAGTTCTCAAAATTCCCGTTCATCAAATTCAAAGCCCGATTGTCCTGTGGCACCTGTCTGCCGGAAGTGCCACCGAACACAATCCAGCGGACATAAGACGGCAGCCACACATCGTTTTTCGCTCGAGCGTTGTAGGGAGCCGCATTCCCGCCCCAGGTCGGAAACCAGTCGCCGTTATCGCTTGTGTACATCGTGCAACCCAGATGCAGTTGTTTGATATTGTTCACGCATTGCGTCCGCTTCGCCTTTTCTTTTGCCTTCGCCAATGCGGGCAACAGCATGGCCGCTAGAATGGCGATGATGGCGATCACCACGAGCAGTTCGATCAGCGTGAAAGCGCGACGGCGGCGTCGCACGAAATGGGAAGTTCGACATTCAGATTCCATGCAGTCTGCGGGGGTTGAATTTGATCAAAGTGTCTCAGAAACGGCTGCTTGGAAGCATCGCCAATTCTGCTGAGTGAATCCCTTTTCCAGACCACGAGATCAGAGGGTTTTGGGTGCGCAGCAACCAAAAAAAAGCGAGGCGCACCGAAGTGCGCCTCGCGGGATTCAAGCTTCCTGACCGGCCGTTATTCCGGATACACCAACCGGAAGAAGACCGCACTGTCCGTCGGGCTGATGGTCAGGTTCATCTGAGTGACACTCGTGGAACCGGCCACGTCCGCCCAATTGTTCGAGAGGCCCACCGCCAGCGAGTTGGTCTGTGCTTGCAGAATCCAACCCAGATGGGTTGAAGGCCAGCTCAGGTTCAGCGAACCGGCGGACACGCTGAACGTGATGTTTGTCGGATTGGTCGCAATCGGAGATGCGCCTTGGAGAACCTTGATGGTGCCGTCCACGTGCAGGTTGTTTTCCCATTGATACTGCACGGAGTTGTCGGCGTTGGCCAGGGGTAGGTCCACCGTTGTGAATCCAGGCCCTGACACTGCCTTGTTGAACAGCTGGAATACGTCGCCCGTCACGAGGTCAGGCCCCAGGTTGGAGATCGTCAGCGTGCCGCCGTTCACCGTGATGGTGCTCGCGCCACTGGCGGCCAGCCGATCGCTCTTCTGCGACAGGCTGCGGTTCAGGTCCATGTTCACCATCGCATTGTCGAGGGCGATTCCGTTCGTCACGGTCAGGGTGCCCACCGGCAATCCGACATTGATGATGTTCCCTTGAACCGCTTCTACACGGCCCAGGATTGTGCCCAAGCCTCCCAGCGTCTGGCTTGGCGAAAGGTTCAACACTCCGTTCGTTACGAGAACGGAGACTTCGCCAAATGCATTGTTGTAGTTGCTCACCACGCCCATCGCCGAGACGTCGAGGATGGCAGTCTCCGAAGCGAGCACGATGTTTGTGGATGTGCTCAGGTCGTTCGGAACCACCAGCGCCAGAACGCCATTGCTAACGATAGTCGACAGGGTGTGTGACACCAGCGAAGTTCCAATCGTGAGATTGGTGTAGGTGGTTTCGTCGGTGTTGGTCGTGATGGTCATGCCCTGGAAAGTCAAGCGACCGGTGCCGTCCTTCACCAGGTTGTTCAAGCCGCGGAAGAAACCATTGAACGTGGAGTCCGTGTTCTTGCCGCCAATGATGTAAGTGTCCAAGACACCTGCCGTGGTTGCCTGATCAATTCCCGCCGTCGTGCTGCCACCAGCAATGGCACCGAGCCGTACGGTTTGCGCATCGCGAGTGACCGCGACGGAATTGGAGCTGAACAGGAACGTTGCGGCATCGCCCCCGCTGATACCGCCGCCGTTGAAGAATCGAATGGAGCCGGACGGAATATCAAGATGCACCAAACCCTGGAAGTTCTGGAACGATTGCGCACCGCCGAACGACAATTGGCTGGCAACGTAGATTGTCGCCGTCGGTCCGCCGATGAACTGTCCGCCCCAGATGTTGCCGAGGGCATTGGCGCTCAACGTGAGCGTGCCGTTATCCACCACCGTGATCGATGAAGGAGTTCCAGGTGTGCCACTGCCACCGACGAGACTCATGGTGACGCCGTTGCTGGCGATCACAGGCCCGCCCAGGTTTGCCGGGGCATTGCCGATCTGCAGGACGGTGTTCGTGCCGAGGACCGTTCCACCGGTGAAAGTGTTGTTGCCGTTCAACCGCAATGAGCCGCCCAGCAATGTCAGGGACATGCCGCCGCCGCCAGTTCCATCGGC
>CAMLLE010000190.1 GCA_946480555.1 uncultured Verrucomicrobia subdivision 3 bacterium | reverse complement strand
GACCATTAGCTACGCCGGACCTGGGATCACCAAGGAAAAGCACGAAGAGCGCATTAAGGAAGATGGCACAATCACGCCGCCGGACATTGGCACTGTGGCCGCAGCTGGAAAATCACCGGGCGAACTGCAACGCGAGTTGCAGAAGGAGTATGATCGCTACTATCAGAACCTCACCGTGACGGTGAAATCCGAGCTCCGATATTACTATGTCGAAGGAGAGGTTCGGAAACCCGGTGCTCAACCGTATCTCGGCGAGACTGACATCGTGAAAGCGATCGCTTCCGCCGGAGGATTCACGGAGTTTGCCCGCAAGGGGAAGATTCAGCTGCGTCGGCCCGGCCGTCCTACACAGACCGTCGATTATCAGGACGCAATTGATGAGCCGAGCCGAAATTTGTCTGTTTACCCTGGAGACACGATCTACATTCCGCGCCGTTGGCTCTAATGGTTCAGCTTGAAGTTTTGAACGGCAACACGGCGGGTGGCCAATGGTCCACTCGCCGTTTTCCTTTTTCCGTCGGACGCGGAACGCATGCGGATTTCCGCATCGAACAGGCGGGTGTTTGGGATCGTCATTTCCAAGTCGTCCTGGAGCGGGGGGAAGGTTTCATTCTCCAGCCGGATGCCAATGCGCTGGTCTCCGTGAACGCCCAGCCAGTTACCCGCGCCGTCTTGCGTAATGGCGATCAGATTGAGTTCGGCGCCGTAAAACTCCGTTTCTGGATCAGCGATGCTCCCCAGCGCAGCCTGCGACTTCGCGAAGCGCTGTTCTGGGCGATTCTCGCTGGCGTCAGCCTTGGTCAGATCGGTTTGATCTATTGGCTGGTGGACTGAACCGGCTTCTCCCGTTCAGTGGCGGAAATGGCGCGTGCCGGTAAATGCCATTACCATGTTGCGCGCATCCGCGGCGGCGATCACTTCTGCATCGCGCACCGAACCTCCTGGCTGAATGGCGGCCGTCGCTCCGGCTTCCGCGGCGGCGATCAATCCATCCGGGAACGGGAAGAACGCATCACTGCAGACCACGCTTCCCTTCAGCGACAATCCCGCTTCGCCCGCTTTCCACACAGCAATACGGCTGGAATCGACCCGGCTCATCTGCCCAGCGCCAATTCCAATGGTGCGGTCGGCGCCAACATAAACGATGGCGTTCGATTTCACATGCTTCACGATGCGCCAGCCGAACAGCATCGATTTCAATTCATCCGCCGTTGGTTGCCGCTTCGTTACAATCTTCAGATCCGCTGCGGCGGTCGTCTTCAGGTCGCGCCCCTGGAGCAGAAAGGAGCCGCAACCGACGCTGCGAACATCCCACGGCTCGCTCCGCAGTGGCGACTTCAGCATCTTCAGGAGCCGCAGATTCTTCTTCTTCTGCAGAATTGCCAGCGCTTCCGGAGTGAAATCTGGCGCCACGATCACTTCGCTGAAAATCTCAGCAATGGCTTCCGCGCACGGCCCGTTCAAGTTGTGGTTCACTGCGATGATTCCACCGAACGGTGCCTGGCGATCCGTGGCGAAGGCCGCTTCCCACGCGTCGCGCAAGCTTGTGCCCTGGCCCACGCCGCATGGATTCGTGTGCTTCAGGATCGCGAGGGTCGGCAGATCGTTTTCGAACTCGGCGATCAGGTGCGCCGCCGCTGTCAGGTCGAGAATGTTGTTATACGAAAGCTCCTTCCCATGCAGCTGGTGGAAGTATTCGGAGAACTTCCCGTAAAGGGCGGCGGCTTGGTGGGGGTTCTCGCCGTAACGCAGCGGCTGCGCCAACGGAGCGGAAATTGCCAGCGTCTGTGGCAGCGCGGGTCCGGTTTCTGTCGCGAATGATTTCTGCAAATGCGCCGCAATCGCCGCATCGTAAGCTGCCGTTCGCGCATACACTTTGGTGGCCAGTTTGCGGCGCAGTTCCACAGTGGTGTTGCCATTCGCTTCAATCTGTGCGGCGACCTCCGCGTAATCTGCCGGATCGACCACGACTGTGACACTGTCGTGATTCTTGGCCGCGCTGCGCAGCATCGACGGCCCGCCAATGTCGATGTTCTCGATCGCGTCGTGCAGGGATACATCGGGCTTGGCGACGGTCTGTTCGAAGGGATAAAGGTTCACGACCACCAGATCGATCGGGGAAATTTTGTGCTCGCGCGCGGCAGCTTCGTGTTGCGAATTGCCGCGGATGTAGAGCAATCCTCCATGCACTTTTGGATGCAGCGTCTTGACCCGGCCATCCATCATTTCCGGAAACCCAGTGTGCTCGCTGATGTCTTTGACCGTGAGTCCAGCGTCGCGCAAGGCCTTGGCGGTCCCGCCGGTCGAGATCAGCTCCACGCCTGCGCTGGCCAGCGTTTGGGCAAACGGGAGGAGGCCGGTTTTGTCCGAAACCGAGAGCAGCGCGCGTTGAATCTTAGCCATAGAGGCGGTTAAAATCCTTGGTGCCTCCGGGTGAGTCAATGGACAATTTGATTCGGAAAACCCGGTTTGCGGCAGCAATGCTGGATCTTTCTCTGGATTATTCGACCGCGGGACGCGGAGGAGGCCGGATAGCCGCAGGTGCATTTCAGACATGGGCTGCGGACCGGAAAGGGAATTCAATCACCCGTCCCATGAATTCGGCGAATCAGTCCCCAATGACGCATTGTCTCTGCTCAAAGGGTCATTCGTGGCGTAACTCCCGCGGGCAACGTGGCGTCTGCCGAGGAAGCGTGTGGAATGGAATGAACCACACGCCCACTCTCCAAAGAACATGCACGCAAAAACCCGCCCTATGAAAATACGTATCCTATTCAGCGCACTCGCATTGGTTGCCGCCTCTGCGATCGCCGCCGATTCAACTCCCAAAGACGACGTCAAAGCTGCCGCCAAGAAACTTGGCGAGAACTACTCCTGGAAAAGCTCGGTTGAGAACGCCGGCGGCCGCGGCTTCGGCGGTCCAACCGACGGCAAAACTGCCGACGGCAAAACTTGGATCTCGATGAGCTTCGGTGACAACAGCATGGAAGCCTATCTGACGGGCGCCGAGAAGGGCGCCGTGAAAACCCAGGATGGTTGGCGTTCTCTCTCCGAAGCTTCGCAAGATGATGGCGGCGGCTTCAACCCCGGTGCTTTCGCCGCACGCATGATGCGCAACTATAAGACGCCTGCGACTCAGGCGGCTGAACTGGCCGATCAGACGAAGTCGCTCACCAAGGAAGGCGATGTTTTTTCCGGTGAACTTACTGAGGAAGGCGCAAAAGCGCTGCTCAGTTTCCGCCGTCGCGGCGGCGGTGGCGGTGAAGGCCCCAGCATCAGCGGTGCGACTGGCACGGTGAAATTCTGGGTCCAGGACGGCAAGCTCACGAAATACCAGTTCCAGGTGAAGGGCTCCATCAGCTTCAATGGCAATGACCGCGATGTGGATCGCACGACCACGGTCGAAGTCAAAGACGTCGGCACGACGAAGATCGAAGTGCCAGAGGAAGCGAAAGCGAAGTTGTCCTGAGCGCAGTATCAGGCGAGATTTAACCGCGCACCGGCAGCCTGGATCGGCGGGTTGCCGGTGCGTTTTTTTGGCTCAGCAAAACCGATATAGAAAAGTGCATGAAAACAGGTCGCATCCAACGTTGGTCCACAGCCGTTCTCATCTCGTTCGCTGCCGTGGCGCAAGCGCAGCAGCCCACGAATCCGCCGCCGCGGGTCTATCGCGATCGCGTCGAAGCGAACTGGTTTGCCGACGCCAGCGGTGCGACCAATCGCCTTTGGTATCGGGTGGATCTGCCTCGCGAAGGACGCGAGTTCGTTCTCGTTGACGCCGAGCAAGGAACCCGTGTGCCAGCCTTTGATCATGCGAAGCTGGCAGACGCATTGGGACGGGAACTGGATAAAGTCATCGACGCTCAGAAACTGCCGGTCGAGTCGTTGGAATTTGCCCGCGATTTGAGTTCCTTGAAGTTCCGCGCCGACGGTTCGGATTGGAAGCTGGATTTGAAGAGCTACGCGTTGGAGCGGTTGCCAAGCAAGGCTGCGGAAACGCGCCTCCCAGCGACGCGCGCGGTGCGTCCTTCGTTGCGAACTGGAGCCGAGACTTCGATTCAGTTTGAAAATCGTCTCAACCGGGAAGTGAGTTTGTTCTGGGTGGACAGCGATGGAAATCGCCAGCCGTATGGAGCGCTTGCTGCCGGCGAATCGCGCAGTCAGCACACCTTTGCCGGGCACATCTGGCTGGCTGCAGCACAAGGGGGCGATGTGATAGCAGTGTTCGAAGCGGATGAGAAGGGCGGGCTTGCCGTCATCGACAACTCGATTTCAGATGAACCGCGGCGCCGACGTGGCCGCGAAACGGCGCGCCCCAGTTCCGCTGGCGTCCGTTCGCCGGATCAAAAGTGGGAAGTGCTGGTCCGCGGGCACAATCTTTTCCTCCGGGAAACGGGCAACGGAAACACCCGCCAGCTCACTCATGATGGAAATCCCGATAGTTCGTACGCGCGCAATGCCGAGGCGGAACGCAGCGTGGAAATGAATTATGAAACGCGCGATCCCGAAACGCCGACTCCGGACGTTTATTGGGCACCTGACTCCAGCCGCTTTGTCGCGATGCGCCTCAAGTCTGGCACGCAACGGCGCGTTTACATCGTGGAATCCTCTCCGGAAGATCAACTGCAGCCGAAGTTGATTTCGTATCCCTATTTGAAGCCGGGTGACGAAGTTCCCATTCGCAAGCCGCACCTGTTCGAAGTGGAGACGGGCAAGCGCATCGACATTAGCGACGCGCTGTTCCCGAATCCATGGTCGATCAGCGAGCTGCGTTGGGACCGCGACTCCAGCCGTTTCACGTTTCTATACAATCAGCGCGGGCACCAGGTGCTCCGTGTCGTGGCTGTTGATGCCCAGAGCGGGATGGCGAAGCCAATCATCGACGAGCAGAGTTCAACCTTCATCAATTACTCGGGGAAGTTCTTTTCCGAGCTCATCGAAGACGCTGGCGAGATCATCTGGATGTCTGAACGCGACGGCTGGAACCACCTTTATCTTTACGATGCCAGAGCTGGCCGCGTGAAGAATCAGATCACCAAGGGGGAATGGGTTGTGCGCGGTGTGGACCGGGTGGATCGCGAGAAGCGCCGGATCTGGATTCAAGTGAGCGGAATCCGGCCAGACGAAGATCCGTATCACGTGCATCACGCGCGGGTGAACTTCGACGGCACCGGGTTTGTCGTCTTCACCGAAGGCGACGGCACTCATTCGATTCAATACTCGCCGGACCGCCGATTTGCAGTGGCGACGTGGTCGCGAGTGGATCAGCCGCCGGTCACGGAATTGCGGAATACCGACACCGGCAAACTGGTTTGCCTTTTGGAGAAAGCGGATGATTCCGAGCTGAAGATCGCAGCTTGGAAAGCTCCGGAACGTTTCGTTGCGAAAGGCCGCGATGGCGTGACCGACATCTACGGGGTCATTTTCCGTCCCAAGGATTTCAGTCCGCTGAAGCAGTATCCGGTGATCGAAAACATCTACGCCGGCCCGCAGGATTCCTTCACACCCAAATCTTTCCGGACCACGTATCAGCACCAGCGACTGGCAGATCGCGGGTTCATCGTGGTGCAACTGGACGGAATGGGGACCGCGAATCGGTCCAAGAAGTTCCACGACGTCTGCTTCAAGAACATTGCCGACGCGGGCTTTCCGGATCGCGTGTTGTGGATCAAGGCCGCCGCCTCGAACTATCCCTATATGGATTTGAATCGGGTCGGGCTTTACGGAACATCAGCCGGCGGACAAAACGCGATGCGGGGCCTGCTGGATCACGGCGACTTTTACAAAGCCGGCGTGGCGGACTCAGCGTGCCACGACAATCGCATGGATAAAATCTGGTGGAACGAACAGTGGATGGGCTGGCCGGTGGATGAAAGCTACGTGAAATCGTCGAACGTGGCTGACGCACACAAGCTCAAGGGCAAGCTGCTGCTGGTCACCGGTGAACTGGACCGGAACGTCGATCCCGCAAGCACGATGCAAGTGGTAAACGCGTTGATCAAAGTCAATCGCGATTTCGAAATGCTGATCGTGCCGGGCGTGGGCCACGGGGCTTTGCGCGGACCTTACGGCTCAAAGCGGCTGGAGGATTTTTTTGCGCGGGCGTTCCTCGAGGAAGAAACGGGAACGGTCACCGCCAGCAGCAATTGAGACAAAGTCAGAAGCTGGAACGTCGACGCGGAAGTTGCTGGGCATCCGAGAGCGAAGGGCACATCTCACGATTTAAGCAGTGCTCCAGCCACGGGGTGGCGGAAGAAAGCAGCCCACGGCGTGAGCCGTGGGAACTCAGCTCCGAAGCAACGGTGTCAAATCCCCCTTAGCGGGAACGATGCAGCGCGGCAGCGCAGCCCTACCCTTGTTTGGTAGGGCAGAGC
>CAMLLE010000189.1 GCA_946480555.1 uncultured Verrucomicrobia subdivision 3 bacterium | reverse complement strand
TGATCTTTATCGAGAAGCCAACGTTCCCCGCCACAAACATGCGCTGGCTATCGTGAAGTTCCCTAAGAAACCCTGACGGCGCTCCGAGAGTCATTTCCGCGACCGCAGCGTTTGGTGGCCGACTGCGTCGCTTGAAATGGCGGACGTCTCGAAGCGGCCGTCAGGGACAGGGTTGCAGCTGACGCTGGCATGAACCCGGCCGCATTGTTCATGGGCGCCTCCCCACTCGGCGTAATTTCGGCTTTCGCGGTCAACTGCATGCGGGACGAAATGCGTTTTGGAAAACGGCCGGCTTCATATTCCTTCCAGCCCAACCTCCTTTTGCATTCGCCAGGCGCGCATCGCTCCTTCATTCAGCTCACCGCTTGTTAAGCCTGCAAATGATTATCACGGCAGCGGTATGGTGTCTGTCGGGCGTGGCCTGAAATGGCTGTAAGGCGGTGGATTACAGCAGAATCTCGCTTTAGGAGGTGTTCGCAATTCACATCGCGAATGACCTTTGATATTTTTCCGGCACGCGGAACGAAGGTGGACGTCCTGCGAAAAAGTTCAACCCGGTTATGTTCAAATGCACTTCGTGGTTGCGGCGCGGTTTTGACGCCGCCATGTCCGCCTTCATACGTGTCTCAGGAGAATGCGCCGATTACGTGCGGCGTGTTGCTGCGCACAATACGCAGACACGGTCGGCGCTGATGTTTTGGGCCCTGGTGTTTGTTGAGCTTGTTGGTGTGGTGGATTGTATTTCTCCCCGGGAGTTGAATTTCATTCTGTTTTACTTCATCGGGTGTGTTGCCGCTGGTTGGATGGCGGGCGCGCGTGCGGCGGCGGTCGTGGCCCTGGTCTGCGGAGTGTTTTCCTTTTTCGGCTCCACGTCTCTCGCGTCGCGCAATGGAATCGATGTGTGGAACGGGATGTTCGAACTGGTCACCTTCATGGCGGTTGGATTTCTTGCCTCGGAAGCGGGACGGCAGACGCGCGGCCTGGAAAGCGCCGTTCAGCAACGGACGGAAAGCCTGCAAACCGAGATCGATGAACATCGCAGGACAGCGGGGCGATTGCAGGAAACGCTCCAGCTCTTCCGCCACGTGACTGAGAACATTACCGATGTGTTCTGGGTTGCTGACGCGGCGCGAACCCGATTCAGCTACGTCAGTCCGGAGTTTGAGAATGTCTGGGGATTTTCTCGCCGGAACGTTTACGTTTCAGCCGAGGCATGGATGCAAGCGATTCATCCGGGCGATCGCGAGCGGGTTCGCCAGGCTGCGAAGCCGGAAGCGGGACCGCGCCGCTACGACGAGGAGTTCCGCGTCATTCGTCCGGACCGGTCCATCCGCTGGGTGCATGAACGCGCATTTCCCGTTCGCAATGATCGCGGCGAGGTGTTTCGAATTGTCGGCATCAGCGAAGACGTGACGGAACGCGTCCGGCTGGAACGCCAGATTCTGGAAATCAGTGACCGCGAACAGGCCCGCATCGGCCAGGACATTCACGACGGGCTTTGCCAGAAGCTGATCAGCCTCGCATTCGATGTAAATGCGCTCGTGGCGGAAGCATCACCCGAGCAGGCGAAACGCCTGGGGCGCGTTTCCGACGTGCTCGATGAGTCGATCACGGAATCCCGGCGGGTGGCGCGCGGACTTTATCCGGTGCGGCTGGAAACGGAAGGGCTGGTGTCCGCCCTCAAGGAGCTGGCACGCACCACGGCGGAACGCTTCGAACTTAATTGCGCCTGCGAGACGAGCAGTGATGAGGTGCTTTGCGATTTCGTCAGCGCGACCCACTTGTATCGAATCGCCCAGGAAGGCGTCACAAACGCGGTGAAGCACAGCCATTGTCGGAACATCGAAATCTCTCTCGACGATTCCGGTGGTGACATCCTCCTTCGGATTCGTGACGATGGTATAGGGATTTCCGGCGAGAAGATGCGTTCAGGAATGGGGCTTTGCATCATGCAATATCGGGCTCGCGCTCTGGGAGGTGCGTTGTACCTGCGCCACGGCGAGCAAAAGGGAACCTTGATTTCCTGCCGTATTCCGCGCCATCTGCCGAATCGCGGCGCCACAATCCATCAGGCTGTTTTCTCATGATTCCCATTCTGCTTGTCGATGATCATCCCATGGTCCGTGAACGGCTCGCCGAAGTGATCGGCCGCGAATCGGATCTCGCTGTCTGCGCCGAAGCGTGTGATCGGCATAACGCGATCGCAGCAATCGAGAAGACGAACCCGGTCCTGGCGATCATCGATCTGGCTTTGAAGAATTCCAGTGGTCTTGAACTGATCAAAGACATCCATGCGCGCTGGCCGCAACTCAGGGTGCTGGTGCTGTCAATGCACGATGAATCGCTCTATGCCGAACGCGTGTTGCGCGCCGGTGCGCACGGCTACATCACCAAACAGGAGGCGACGCGAAACATTCTTGCCGCGATTCGCAAAGTGCTTTCAGGAGAGATCTACCTGAACGAGAAGACTGCGGCGACGATGATTGGGCGCCTCACCTCCGGCACCAAGGGCGGCGACGGTTCGATTGCCGACAGGCTCACGGATCGTGAGTTGCAGGTGTTTGAACTGACCGGCACCGGCCTGGGCACGCGCGACATCGCGGAGCAATTGTGCATCGACGTGAAGACCGTGGAGACCTATCGCGGGCGGATTCGGGAAAAGCTGGCGTTGCGGAGTTCCAGTGAGTTGCTGCAACTGGCGATTCGCTGGAATCAGGAGCGCTGAGGAATTCACATGCGTTCGACGGTTCTGCCGGTAACCCAGCCAAACGCCCGCTCGTCTTCCGTTTCATGGCGCCAGCGCGGGGTTGCGGCCGGGTTTATCGGCCGGAAGTGGCGGCGGGATTGGGGGAGCCGAAGAAGTCGTAGGTGAGCTTCTGCGATTCCGTTTCCAGGAACAGGCGGTACTGCGCGTTTGGATCCAGCGGCGTTGCAATGGCCCCCTTGACTGCGGGCTTCATGCCGCGAAGGGTCACGCCATAAAAAAATTCTTTGACCGGGATGGAATTGGATTCCGTGGTGAGGGACCAGATTGCGTGCGGATATTTGTTGGTCTGAATGTCGGCGAGCGGAATGACTTTGACGGAGGTCAGCGCGGCTTTGCGATCGAGCAGAAACAGCAACACGCGTGAATCAGCTTTTTGTCCGCGCCGCACCATCCCTGGCCTTGGCGCCACCCAGCGTTCACCAATTTGAATACCTTCGCTGCGAAATCGGTCTTTGTTCAGGTAAAAGCTGAACCCGGCGAGCGCCACGAGGGCGAGAATCAGAAGAAGGGTTTTCCTGGTCATAGCCAAAGACTGACGTCTGGAAAAAGCAGAATGTTCGAACGAATTGAAAGTTACATCCGTTCACGGCGTATGAAGAGAATTGATGAATTGAATCGGGCGCGCTCCTCGGCGGCGCGCGGCTTTACGTTGATCGAACTGCTGGTGGTCATCGCGATCATCGCGGTGCTGGCCAGCCTCCTGTTGCCGTCGTTGAGCCGGGCCAAACAGGCGGCGCATCGGACGCGCTGCACGAGCAATGAAAAGCAGCTCGCGCTGGCGCTGAAGATGTATGCGGACGACAACAACGGCCTGTTCCCGCCGCGCACGAACGGCAGCCCGCGCTGGCCCACGGTCGCGCGCGAATATTACAGGAACCTCGCGTTGCTGACGTGTCCAACGGACAACCTTGCGGGCAATCCTGTCTCCGATGGCGACGATGCATTCGAAGCCGACAAATCGCCGCGCAGCTACATCATCAACGGCTGGAACGATTATTTTCCCGACATCCTCACCGTCCCCCATTCGCTGAAAGAAAACGCCGTGGTGAAATCGTCGGACACGATTTTATTTGGAGAAAAGCTGTTGATGAACGGTGCCGGAGCCGTGGGGCATTTCTACATGGACCTGATTGAGGGCACCAGCGGCAATGACACCGAGGTGGTTGATAATGGCAAGCACGCAGGCCGCGGCCCGGGCTCGCGTTCCGGTGGAGCAAATTTTGCGTTCTACGATTCCAGCGTGCGATTCCTGAAGTACGGCGCGGCGGTGTATCCTCTGAACCAATGGGCAATCGCAGATGACAAGCGCACCCTGTTTGCGTTCAAGCTGCCTGGAATGTGATCGGAAGAGCCGTTGTATCAAGTGATGCTGATTGCTTGGAAAACTCTTTCGCGCATTGTTCCCATGAACCCGTCACCCGTGGCAGGGATGCCGACCATGGGCATCCGCGCCGCAGCGCGGGGTTGCCTGAGCCAGGCAACCCGCCTTGGATATTCGTTGTTGAATGTTCATTGCTTTGAGTTCATTGGCAAAAAGCGCGAATTCAATTGAGAGGAGTTCTCCCTCTAGATTGCCAGACAGGTTCTCCTTGAAATCGCATTCGAATACGGAGCGGTCCGGGCGGGATTGATTCTTGTCGTTTCGGATATCGCCACGACGTTGAGTGGCTGCTTGCAGGCAGCGCGACGAGCCGTCAGCTTGGGTTCGTGGAAAAACGTGCGGTTTTATTCGCGTGACGTTTCGCCGCGGCTTGACCTACTTTTTTCCGCCTGTGAATCGCGATAAGTTGGACAGTTGGTGCGAGCGGGGAATCCTCGGTTCGGTGTTGGCAATCCTGGTATTTGGACCGCTGGCCACGGGAGCTGTGCGGATGCCTGATTTTCTGGTGGTGCAAGGGCTCGTTTTGGTGGTGCTTGTCCTCTGGGCCGTCCGCCTGTGGCTGAAACCCAAACCCCAGCTGCTTTGGCCGCCCATCGGTTGGGCGGTGGTGGCTTTCGCGGTTTACGCCGTCATTCGCTATTTCACATCCGATCTGGAATACGTGGCGCGTCGGGAGTGCGGCGAAGCGATCCTCTACGCCTTTCTCTTCTTTGCCGTTCTCAACAACCTGCACCGGCAGGAACACACGCAGCTGATCACCTACACCCTGGTCTTCCTTGGAATGGCGATCGCGGCTTATGCGATTTTTCAATTTGCCACCGGTTCGGACAAAGTCTGGACCTTCACAACGCCTTACAAAAAACGCGGGACGGGCACTTACATTTCACCGAACAATCTGGCGGGCCTCTTGGGAATGGTTCTGCCGCTTGGACTAGCCGCCGTGTTGGTGAGCCGGGCCAAGCCCCTGATGAAGGTTTTCCTCGGGTACGCTTGTCTAGTCATTCTGGGAGGAATCGCGGTGTCGCAATCGCGGGGCGGTTGGATCGCTGTGGGCGTCTCGCTGATCGCTTTGTTCGGGGTGTTGCTGTTTCACCGCAGCTACCGGCTGCCGGCGGCGGTTATGTTGTTATGCTTCCTGATTGGCGGTGCTGTGTTGGTACCCAAAGCGCAGTTTCTGAAAAAGCGGGTGCAGGAAACCACGGCCCACGACCGATTGAATCACAGCGCGCGATTTGATCTTTGGGAACCCGCTGTGCGCCTTTGGAAGGAAAGCCCGTGGTGGGGGATCGGTCCAAACCATTACAACTACCGTTTTCGCGAGTTCCGCCCGCAGACCGTCCAACAGCAGCCCGATCGCGTCCACAATGATTACCTCAACACACTCACCGATTGGGGAGTGATCGGCCTGAGCATCATCATGTCCGCCGTTGCATTGCTATTTCTTGGCGTGCGGCAGACTTGGGGCAATGTGCGGGGCACGTCCGCTGATTTGGGAGGTGGTAGCAGCAACAAGTTCGCGCTCGTTCTCGGCGCTTCTCTTTCAATCGTGACGGTTCTCGTCCATTCCGTTCTCGATTTCAATATGCACATTCCGGCGAATGCGATCGTGGCGGTTACTTCGATGGCCTTGTTGAGCAGTGCCGTTCGTTTTGCGACGAGCGATTATTGGTTTTCTCTCCAAAAGATTTCGAAGGGAATGGTCACCCTCGCCATCGCCTTGGGAATCGGTGTTCTCGGATGGCACGAGGTGCGAAGCGCCCAAGAATTCTACTGGTTGAACCAGGCTAAAAACCAGCCAGAGCGCTCACTCGAACGCAGCGAAACATTGAAGAAGGCCTTTGCAGTTGAGCCCCTGAATTTCCAGACCGCATATGAGATCGGGGAGACTCATCGCCTCCGCAGCTGGGAAGCCGAAGATGGTTACGAAGCCGAAGCCGCACAAGGAATGGAGTGGTTCAAACGAAGCATGGAACTTAATCCTTTCGACGGCTACGGTTACCTGCGCTTCGGCATGTGCCTGGATTGGATCGGCAAGAACGACGAATCTTGGGACTACTACGATAAAGCTGTGCAGCTCGATCCGAATGGTTATTACACAGCGTTGAACGTCGGCTGGCATTACGTTCAGACCAAGGATTTTGCCGCGGCACGCACCTGGTTTGAGCGCTCGCGCCGGTTGGAGTGGAATAACAATCCCGCGGCAGACACGTATTTGAAGATCGTGAAT
>CAMLLE010000188.1 GCA_946480555.1 uncultured Verrucomicrobia subdivision 3 bacterium | reverse complement strand
GGGCCGCGCCATGGGCATTAGTGAAGATCGCGCGGGCGGCGTGTGGCTGAATCATTACGGCAATGGCCTCTTTCACGTGACGGCGGACGGCCGGTTTGAACGCTTCACCACGCGCGAAGGTTTGCCAGGCGACCGCGTGGGCACGTGGTTCCAAAGCCGGGATGGCGGACTCTGGGCCGGCGTGGATCGTGGCGGATTGGTGCGATTGCGCGAACGCCGATTCCAGGTGATCGGCCAGGCCGAAGGTTTGCCCCCGAGATCCGCGCTCGCGGTTTGCCAGGATCATGACGGATCGATCTGGATCGGCACGGGTGGCGATGGCTTGTATCGCTGGCAGGACGGTCGGTTTCGCCGTTACACCGTGGGAAGTCACGTCTCCGCAAACTTTGTTTTTTCGATCTTCCCGCGTCAGGACGGCGGGCTGTGGATCAGCGCTGCGGAGGGTGAAGATTTGTACGGGTTCCGTGACGAGAAAGTGCAGCGCGCGCCGTGGGAGGTTCACGGCGTGAAATGCATCCTGGCGGATCGCTCCGGGCGCGTATGGGTCGGGACGAAATCGGGGCTGTCGTGGTGGTCGCTGGCCGATCGTCGCGTTTACGGAACGGCGGAAGGAGTGGTGCCTTCGGCGGTGCGCGCGCTCGCGGAAGGGCCGGATGGCACGGTTTGGGCGGGCAGTGACGGCGGCATGTTGTATGAATGCGGACCGGAGTCCGTGAAGTCGTATCGCGCCAGCGATCTGCTGCACGATCAGCCGATCTGGTCGGTGCTGGTGGATTCCAACGACACGGTGTGGGCGGGAACTTTTCGGGGCGGCCTGCTGCGGTTCAAGGACGGGAAATTCGCCCGCGTGACGCAGAAGCACGGTTTGCCCGTAGATGTGATCAGCCAGATCCTTGAGGACCATCACGGCCGGCTTTGGTTTGGCACGCCTCAGGGCATTTGCTCCATTTCCAAATCTGCGCTGGAGGATTGTGCCGATGGCAAAATCCCGCGGGTCGATTGCGTCACCTACGGACGCCTCGATGGTTTGCCGACGTTGGAATGTTCCGATGGTTACCAGCCATCGTGCTGGCGCGGCACGGACGGGCGGTTGTGGTTTACCACTGTGAAAGGCGTTGTGACGGTGAATCCGGCCGAACTGAAGACGAATTCAATTCCCGCGCCGGTGCTCGTGGAGGAACTTTCGGTGGACGGCGAGAAACTCGATTTGAAATTGAAACCGATTCGCATTCCGCCTGGAGGCAAGCACTACGAGTTTCGTTACACGGCGCTGAGCTTTGAAGCGACCCGCTTCCGTTACCGGATGGAGAATTACGACACGGACTGGATCGAAGCCGGTGCTCGCCGCACGGTTCAATATTCGCGCTTGCCGGCTGGCAATTACCGGTTCCGCGTGATCGCGAGCGACGACAAAGGAGTTTGGAACCTGACGGGGGCAGCCATTGACTTCGAGGTGGAACCTTACTTCTACGAACGCCGCGGCTTCATTGCCTTTGTCGCAGTACTCGTTGTCGGCGCCGTGGCCTTCGCAGTTCGAACTGCGGCCGCCCGGCGGTATCGGCGCAAACTCGCCTTGCTGGAACAGCAGCATGCGATCGAACGGGATCGCGCGCGCATCGCGAAGGACATTCATGACGACATTGGCGCCGGCCTCACCCAGATCACGCTTTTGAGCGAGTTGGCGCGTCGCGAGACGGATCACACGGGTGAACACCTGGACCGCATTTCGCAATCGGCCCGCCAGCTCACCCGCGCGATGGATGAAATCGTCTGGGCCGTGGATCCGCAGCACGACACATTTGCGGGATTGATGGATTACATCTCGGCATTCGCGGAGGATTTTCTGCGCGTGGCTGGCATTCGTTGCCGCATGGATTTGCCGGCGCATCCGCCCGAACTGCGTGTACCCGCGGAAGTTCGTTACAACCTGTTTCTCGCGTTGAAGGAGACGTTGAACAACATTGTGAAACACGCGCGCGCGACCGAAGTCTGGCTGCGCGTGCAGGTGAACGATGGGGCATTCACGTTGATTGTGGAGGACGATGGCCAGGGGCTCGGCGGCCCGGCAATTTCCGCATCGGAAATTGGTGGCGGCCGACTTTCCTCGGGTTCGGGGCTTTCCAACCTGGAGCAGCGGTTGAGTTCCATTGGCGGCCGTTGCCGGGTCGAGAGCCAGGCGGGGAAGGGGACGCGCGTCGAGATGGCCATTGCCGGATTGTCACCGGCCTAGCCATTATGGGGGATAGGCCCCATGCGGGCAGTTCGATACAGTAATCAGCGCTGAAACAGCAGCTCCGGTGAAACGCCGGCGCAGAGAGAGTTTGAATGAGTATTTCGGTTTCGATCGTGGAAGATGATGCGGCAGTGCGCCAAAGCCTCGCGCGGCTGATCAACAGTTCGCCCGGCTACAAATGTGTGAGCGCGCACGAGAGCGCGGAGGAAGCCCTGGAGCAAATCCCAAAGGTGAAGCCGAACGTCACGTTGATGGACATCAATCTCGTGAACCTCAACGGCGTTGAATGCGTCCGGCGCTTGAAACCGGTGTTGCCGAACACGCAGATCATCATGCTTACCGTGTATCAGAACACGGAACACATCTTCAATGCGCTCGCCGCGGGCGCGACCGGTTACATGCTCAAGCAGACGCCGCCGGCGGAATTGCTCGCCGCGATCAAGGAAGTTCACGAAGGCGGCTCGCCGATGAGCAGCCATATCGCGCGAAAGATCGTGCAATCCTTTCAACGCCAGGCTGCTGACAACAGCGAGACGGATTCACTCTCGCCACGTGAAGCGCAGGTTTTGGATTTGCTCGCGAAAGGGTTTCTCTACAAGGAAATCGCCGATGCAATGCACGTCAGCTACGCGACCGTTCACACGCACATCCGGCACATCTACGAGAAACTGCACGTGCGTTCCCGGACGGAAGCTGTGGCGAAGCATCTGCGCAAAGCGCGTTCGCTGCCGGCGCTGCCGGTGTGAGCGGAACCGGCGTAGAACACACAGGGAGACGTTCCTTTTCTGATTCGGAGTCGAAGTTCCAGGCTGCGCCTCTTCCGCGCTTTCAGCGCGGGGTTGCCTGGGCCAGGCAACCCTACCATGAATGGGAAATGACTTTCTTCCTACGGAAACACGAGCCGGAAAAACACGCTGCCGAATTCTCCGGTGATGGGATAGCTCAACTGCGTTCCGTTCGTTGATTCCGGCAAGTCCACCCAGTTCGTGCCCAATCCCACGCCCGGGGCGTTGGTCTGCAGCTGCAGTCGCCAGCCGAGATGATCCGATGGCCAGCTGAGAACGAGATTGCCGTTGCTGAGGTTGTAGCTGATCGGCGTCGGTTCGGTTGAAACTGCATTCACCACCGACAGCACGCCGGTTGCGGGATCGAACTTCCATGCGAGACCTGCATCGAGCGGCGGCAGGTTTGTCGCGGCAAAGGCTCCGCTCACAGCAGGTGCGCTGAAGAGCTGGAAGCTGTCGCCCAGCTGCAACGGCGCTCCGGTGTTGGCGATGCTCAAAGTCCCACCAAGGCTCAACGTGCCGCTGCTGGCGACCACGCGATCCGAGTTTTGTCCGCTGCCGCGATCCAATTCCATCGCGACGGTTCCGGCCAACGTTGGCGCGGTGGCAAACGTCAGCGTGCCGATCGAAGCTCCCGGCGCGAGTGTTCCGGAAATGGTCGTGGGACCATTGACCGTTCCGTTGCCCCCGAGCGTTTGGTTCAGCGTGAGTTCGAAGGGGGCGGTGAGGCCGGAAACATCGAAGGTCGCCCCGCTGTTCACGGTGATTGTGGAGCTCGCCGCAATGGCGCCAGCGCCGCTCACTGCGAGGGTTCCGGCATTGATCATCGTCGTGCCGGTGTAGGAATTTGCCGCCAGCAGCGTCATCCGGCCGGCGCCATTTTTCGTGAGCGAACCGACCGCGCCATTTGCCGCATTGACCAGGCGCGCGGAAACCGTCAGGTCATTTTCTGCGCCGGTCGAAGCCACGTTGAAGATTACGTTCCCGCCGGAAACGGAACCCAGCATGATGCCGTTCGCCAGCGTATTGCCGGCGTTGGAATCAATCGTCGAACCCGCACTGCCGCCCACGGTGACGCTGCCGAGCAGGATGGCGGATTGGTAATTTGCGTTGTAGCCGTTGCCGACGGTGAACGTGCCGCCGTTGAGCGTGAGGTTGCCAAACACGTTGGCGTTGCCGCTTCCGCCGCCGCCGCCGTTGGCCGCTGCAGTTCTCAGCACGCCGCCTTGGTTGACGACGAACCGCAACGCGGGCAGCGAAGTGCAATTGCGTCCGCCGAGCACGTTGCCCACGGTGAAGCTCACTGTGCCGCCGTTGTTGATGGTCACAGTGCGATTCGGGCTCGTTGCATTTCCCAGCGGCCCGTTCGTGCGCGCCGTGGTGGTGTCGGCGCCGTTGGCGGCATTCAGAACTCCGCCATTCACGGTGACATTCCCGGTGAAGGCGTTTGAACTGCTCAGCGTGAGCGTGCCCGCGCTTTGCTGGAGTGTGCCCGTGCCGTCGATGATCCCAGACAGCGTCTGCGCTGCGGAACTGCTGTAAATGAAACTCGCCTTGTTCTGAATCGGACCGGCGAATGTGCCGCTGCCGAGTCGCCCGGCGCCAGACACGTTGAACGTGCCGGTGTTGATTTCAATGAGCCCGTTGTGCGTGTTGGTGGGACTGGTGAGAACCAGCGAGCCGTTCCCATCCTTGATCAACAAGCCGGCGACCGCGCCACCCGCCAGCGTGGGACTCGAAATGGGATTGGCGATCGTGAGTGTCGTTCCCGAAGCGACGTTGAAAATACCGCCGCTGACGCCGATGCGAATGCCGCGGTTGGTGTCGTCGATCGACGTGGTGGCGGTGGTGTAAAGCCAGCCGCGGTTCAGTGTGAGATGATCCGCCGCGAATGTGGGCGGATTTGCGCCCAGGCGGGCTTCCGAGTCGATCACCAAGGCACCGGGCGCGCCGCTGCCGACGAAAGTCTTGCCGGTGAATCCACTGTTGTTTCCATTCACCGTCACGTTGTTGCCGAGGTGCGAAATCGACCCGTTGCCGGTCATGGCTGCACTGATGGTCGTATTGCCGTTGACGCTGGCAACGGTCGCTTCGTTCGTGATCCTGAGACTGCCCGCCAGGCTGAACGTTCCCGACCCGGCGTTCTGCAGCGTGCCGTTGTTGACCGTGAGATTGTTCACGGTGATGACACTGCTGCTTGTACCTTTCCAAAGCAGCGAGCCGCCGGAGATTTTCAACGCGCTTCCGGCGAACGAATGGCTGGACGCGTTCGGCGGAGTGCGCAGAGTGAAATCGAACGTTTCATAGGAGTTTCCTGCGTTCGGCGCGGCGCCGCTGCTCCAATTGCCCGCGGCATTGAAGGAAGTTGAACCCAGGTTGTCCGTGCTGGTCATCATGACTGTGGCGGTAGAAATGAAGTTCGGTCCCAGTAGAAAATTCGCCGCGACCTGTCCGCGCGACATGGCGACGTTGCTGATGCGCACTTCGGAGTATTCCACGTTCGCCATGGCATCGGGGCTCCAGAGCGAACGGCCCAGCCAGTTATTCACGTCTTCCAGATCAGCGAGATGATGATTCACATCGAGGTAGGCAATCGGTTCACCATCGCGGAACCACTCCCAGCGGCCGCCAGCGCTGCCGAAGCTTCCGATGCCGTCCGTAAAGGTGAGGGTGAAGTGATGCGGGACGCCGGGTGTGGTTGGCAGGCTGGAATCCAAAGTCACTGCGGTGCCATTCAACTTCGCCTCGAATCGCTGCTGCGCGAGGTTGGTTCCGATGGATGCACTCAGCATGACGCCGTCGGACGACGACGTGGAGCCAGGCGCAGCGGTGCCAGGCGTGCCGGTGTATTCGCCCGGGGCGCCGAGTCCATCGCCGGCCTGGGTGGTGCGGCCAAAGTCGAGTATGCGCGCCCAGTTGCGTGCAGAAATCGGCGTGGCCCAGATTTCAATCGTGATGTTCGTAGGCCGAAATGGAATTTGCCGCGATGTTGCCCGTGGTGCCGCCGGGAATGCGCAGGCCAGTGCTGGTGAAGGTCGCGCCATTTCCGCGCACGATGGCGGAAGCGCCGGAAACCGAATCGGCGATCGTAGTCCCGGCCGGGGCCGAGCCGGGGCTGTTGGTGAAGTTCCAACGCAGAACCACATTCGTGAGCGCCGGAGCGACCACCGGGCGGCCGCGGCGATCGGTGATCTCCCGCGAATACCATGCGATGCGCCAGCTGTTGTCGCCGCCGTTGAGCAAACTGCCGCCCAGACAGCTGACGCCGTCGCCGATGAGCATCACGCCGTTGAAGATGATGTTGGGATTGCTGAAGAAGTAGGGTGGGGCCGCGCCGCCGCCGCAGTAGTTGTGCATCATGATGC
>CAMLLE010000187.1 GCA_946480555.1 uncultured Verrucomicrobia subdivision 3 bacterium | reverse complement strand
GTCTCCGAGAAATTTCAATGAGTGGGAAAAAGCGGCGAAGAACGGGGTTGCGCGTGACTGGCCTGAGATGAAAGGCAAAGGGCTCATGTGCTGCCCGCGTCAGGCCTTCGAGGCTGTCGGCGGCCTGGATGAAGAGTTTGCCTGCTGGGGATCCGAGGATCTGGATTTTGCTGAACGCCTCGCCCGCGCGGGTTTGCGGGAAGCAAATCCGCCCGAGATTCGCTGCTACCATCAATGGCATCCGCAAGTGATCTATCAATTGCCGCTGAGTGTTCAGTTTCACAATCTCACCCGGTATCATGGCGGGCAGATCTCCCGTCGGGTGCGGGTTAACGAGCATCGTGACTGGGGGCGGATCGTTCGCGGCGAAGACCGGTTCATCTACGGATTTGTGGATCCAGAAAATGGGACGCCACGGGGAAGCGTTTCTGTCCAGAGTGTCGAAGCATTTGGAATCGCGCACGTCTTGACCGCCATCCGGGAAATTGCCGCCGCTGGAAACAGGCTGTGGGCCTTGCCTCGCTACCACGCGTCCGACACGGACGCAGCCTTTCCGAACAAGGTGCTACGGCGATGCGGCTGGCGGCTGGACAGGCGATTGGGTTACGCAGGCGATGTTGCCCAGGGCTTGTTGCTGACGGTTCCCGGGCTTTTCCGCGATTGCTTTTTGAACGGCACGCACGATGGGCGCGCTTGCACGCTGTTTCTGACCTGATTTAACGGTATGAACCTTTCTGCGATTCAATCCGAAGTACAAGACATCAAACGAAAGTTCGATGCTGAACAACCCCGCTGGGAGGAAATCTATCACCGGTTGGACTATGACTCGAAGGGCTTTCAGTGGCGTCAGCAGGGAGCGATTGACCTGTGTCTGAAACATGTGCCATTGGGTGGTTGGATTCTGGATTTGGGTTGCGGTTGCGGCAACGCGAGCGTCGCGCTGGCGAAACTTGGATTCGATGTTCTGGGCGCTGACATTTCTGAACCGATGATTTCTCAAGCGGCCCGCAATGCGGAGTTGATGCGGGCTGCGAACTGCCGGTTTGAAGTTTTTGATTTCTCCCGGGAACATCCCGCAGCGGGACGTTTTCAAGCGGTGGTTGCACTTGGATTCATTGAGTATTTCGATGATCCATTGTGGGTGTTGAGACGGATGCATCATTTGCTCCGTTCAGATGGGGTGGCCATTGTGCAGATTTGGAACCGGCGGACTTGGAGTGACCGGGTGTTGAAGCCGGCGTACGGTTGTTTTCATGCGGTCCGGCATCCGATTGACGCGTCGAAAGACCTGGCGCAAGCCGTTCTGCCGCGGCGCCTCGTTGAGCGTCTGAGGACGACGAAACCAGCCGGCCCGGCCCGGCGCGAACCGCAGCATCGCCGCTACACTCCGGCTGAATTGCACGACATCGCGGGACGTGCGGGGTTCCGTTTGATTGACGCGCGCGCGAGCCGGTTTTTTCCCTGTCGCTTCATGTTTTCCAACGAACGGAGGATTCGATGGGACGAGCAGTTGCAGCATTGGTCTGAGCACAAACGGTTCGTGCGAGAAGGAGCCATTGATTACATCGCCGCGCTGAGGAAAGTGTGAGCTTGGCGTCCAAAACGAAGCGTGTGGCAGGCGATTGGATCTTCAAATATCAGAACCGTCGCGGAGAGTATCGTCTGCCGTCCCACGAACGAAAACGACTAGCCATCCTCGTGTATCACGGATTGGAGACCGATCCCGGGAGGCTTGCAGTCAGTTGCCATCGCATCACTCCGGAAGGGTGCCTGGCGGAAATTCGCTTCTTTCAACGGCAGGGTTATCGCCTGGTGCGAGCCGAAGAGCTCGAGAATCCCGAGTTTGGACATGATGACAGCACGGGGTATTTGCTGGTGAGTTTCGATGACGGGCATGCCAACGTTTTTCCGCACCTCAAGCGATGGATGGAACAGGAACGGATTCCCGTTCTGTTGGGCATCTGCCCGGGAATTATTGAGGAGGATGGAATTTATTGGTGGGAAGAGGTTCGGGCTCGGTTTCACCTGATGGTCGAGCCCGCCATTCAGATTCGGAGCAAAGCCGGCGGGGTTGCTGCATTTGATCGGAGTGAAGCGGAGCGGTTTGAAGAAACCTGTCGTGCAGGGCCACATGGGGAACTCCAGTTCCGTCTGGACCAGCTGCGGGAACAGACTGGCTACATTGACCGGCGGCAATTGCGGAATTCGGTTTACGTTCATGAGAATATGAACTGGCGGCAGATCGTCGAGCTGTCCGCAAACCCGTTGTGTTGCCTCGCGTCGCATTCCATGCACCACGAAATCGCCGTGCAGATCTCCACGGAGGAGCTGCGATGCCACACTCAGGCGAGCATCGATTTGATCAAAGAGAAGACTGGTCGAACTGTCCGGCATTACGTGTATCCCAATGGCCAGTTTACCGAGCAAACGGATCAACTGCTTGCGGAACTCGGGATGGTTCACACCTACACCACGGAGTGTGCTCTGAACGCGATTCCTCCTGGCATTCGTTTGAATCGCCTCAACGGCTACGATCTTGAAATCCGGAGTCTCCGACATTACGGCACGCTCTGGAAAGCCCGACAGTTGGCTTTCGTTGGGAAAAATCATCGGTGTGATTGACGGGTGGGCAGCGATGGCGGCGCTTCGCAACATTTCCAACACGCGATGCCGCAACGTTGGTTTCTCGCTTTCGATTCTAGAAATGAACGTTAACGCCTTGTCCGCAAACTGAATTTTCGCCTCCGTTCACATTCTGGACATCGGCATTAGGAGCATTTTCGTGCAGTAGAAGGGGTGCTGTCGATGAGCGGGAAGTTTCCGAGGTGGCTTCCGTAAACTTCCATTTGCGCTGCAGTTTGGCCCGTCGTATGCAGTAGGGGTCATATGATCTCTTATGTTTTTTTAGCAGCTTGGTTCGGACACCTCAGGCGAAGAATGAGGACGATGAGCAAAGCGCTTTTGATGGTGCATGCTTTTTCGTGCGTCTTCGCCGCAATCCCGCAGGCAGCTGGAACGGTTCTCTATGTGGATAAGCAAAATCCTGCAGCGCAGGATTCGAATCCCGGAACTCAGTCCCTGCCTTTCAAAACGATTCAGAAGGCAGCTTCAACGGCGGCTGCCGGAGACAGCGTCATTGTGAAAGCCGGAGAGTACAATGAATTCGTGACGCTGAGCCGAAGTGGAGCGAACGGAAGTCCCATTACATTCTCCGGTGAACGCGGGTCGAATGGTCAGTGGCTGACGATCATCGATCCCAGCACTCCCGCCACCAATGGGTGGGTTAGCGCTCCGGAGATCGGTTTCGGCGTCTATAAGAAGGCGAACCTTCCCTTCTCAGTGCGCGAGTTGACCATCGACCACAAGCGGGTGGCGTTTGTCAACACCATGGGCAATCTGGCGTCTGCCATCAGCCAGGCCTATTATACGAACTGGAGTACCGGGGCCGAATTGCTGGCGCTGCCCAAAGACGTTTTGGTGAAGACTCGCTTCAATGGCAAAACCATCAACTTCTGGGACGGCATCGAAGCCCTCTACTGCAGTGTCGGCAACGTGTGTTACCTGCGGCTGAGGAACGGCGGAAATCCAAACGGAATGAACATCCGCATCGCGCCCAATAACGACGCTGTCGTCACCACGGACATGTTGTTTCCCGCAGTAAAGGTTCAGAATGCGAACCATGTCGTATGGCGCAACTTCAGCCTTCGCGGCGCCTTTGGCGGTGTGTACGTCAGCGGCGGTCATGACAACTTGATTGAAAGCAATCGTCTGTCGGGCGGCTATGCGCGACTGCTGCTGGTCAATGGAGCCTATCAGAACACGGTTAGAAACAACGAAGTCACCGCGAACTACTATGGATGTGACAGTCCTGGAGCGTGGGAACGAGGGGCCGAGACCTTGTATTTGGCGCGCGAGAACGCCTATTTGACGGCGAAGTTTTTGATGGGTGATGCCGCCAGTTTCGATTACGGGGTCGGGTTGATTAATGCCGGGAACAGCAATTCCGTTTTTGCGAACAAGATCTCCAAAGTGTTGGGGTCTGGCCTGTGGATCGTGGGAAATCCGAGGTCGCCGACGCGGGGAACGGCGCTTTATGACAACGGAATCGAGGGAGCCTCAAGCGTTGGCATTCTGATGTCCGAAGGACATACCGATACTAAAATCCACGGCAATCGTGTTTCCGACTGCAACATCAATCTCCGCTTTCACCACCTGAACACCGCTGGCGAGACGGATCGAACCGTTTACATATATCGGAACCGGTTGTGGCTTCCGAGCGGTGTGGGAACTCACACCTACTTTCACACTTTCACAACGGCGGGAGGGTACTTGCCGAAGTTTTGGGTTTACCACAACAGCTTCTCTGGTGGATTTGGGGCGCTTCAGGTCAGCAGCGACATCTTTGGAGTTTGTGGCCTGACCAATTCCACTTTCGTCAACAACATCTTCTCGGGAACGAAGTACTACGACACCTGGGATAGTCGGTGGACGAATGCCAGTTTCATGGGAGTCTTCGATTTCAATATCACCACTCCTCCCTGGCCAAACTACCCGACAACAGCATTGCCTGCCTGGTTTGGGGCCAACAACATTCGGCTGTCAGCGGCTGAGTGGCCGAATGCCTTGGGAATGACCTTCGCACTGAAAGCCGGATCTTCAGCGATTGATGCCGCCATCAACGTGTCGCAGCCTTTCACGTTGCGCGGGAAGACTCATCCCGCCTTGCCCGACTCCCGGAAAAAGCACTCGTCAGCTTGGGACATCGGCGCGATGGAGTATTTTTCCCCGCCCACCGGGCTGCGAATCATCGGGGCTGTCGGATACTAGAAGCTGTTTCTCGATTCGTTGTGTCGGCGGTCTATGACCGCCGACACTCGAACGGCTGCGAAGTCGCCGCTCACCGAGCACCGTTCGATCGCAATGCGAATCTCGCAAAACGTCGCGGGGAATCTGGAATCGAATTTCGAGCAATTCCCGAGCATTCGTTTGAACGCGTGGCGAGGGTTGCGTGCTCGACGTGGTCGTTGAATACGAAAGGGCTGATTCCGAAGCCGTGACTTGATTCAGGGTCTCCGAACGAACTTGCCGCACGCGCCCTATTCCGCCTGCGACTCAAAGATGAATCCCAAGGTAGTCCATCGCATCAAGCAGCATTTGCCCGGCTGGGTTCGAACGATCGCGAAGCGACGGGTTGATCTGGCGGAGTATCGTCAGTTTGAGCGCGCGTTGGGGAATCCTTACGCTTCGGAGCCGGACGAGTGGCATGCGGAGAACAGTCCCTGCATGATCGGGATCATCAAGGAGTTCATGCATTACCATAAGGTGAATATTGCTGCCTGCCGGGAGATGGGAATTTCATACAAACTGTTGAATCTCCATCGCAGCGACTGGGTGGAGGCGTTTGCCTCCTCCGGATGCGACGCCTTCCTTGCGTGGCCGTGTTCTTTTCTGACGGTTTGGAAGGATATGTTCGACGATCGCCTGAGAATCCTGGAGCAGGATATGGGCAAACTGGTCTATCCGACGTGCCGTGAAACCTGGATTTATGAAAACAAGCGGCGGCTGCGCGATTGGCTGAAGGTTCACAACTTGCCGCATGTTCCCACCTGGGTGTTTTACGAGCGTCAGGAAGCAGAGGAATTCGCGAGCAAAGCGAACCTTCCATTGGTGCTTAAAACCAATTTGGGCGCGTCACATTCCGGGGTTTGGATTATTCGTCATCGGAGAGAAGCGTTGCGATTTGTGAAGAAGGCATTTGCCAGCGGGCTTCTGGCTGAAGGGCGGGATCGCCGCGACAGGGAATGGCATGTCATCTACTTTCAGGAGTATTTACCGAATGTCCGCGAATGGCGCATGATGCGCATCGGGAACTCGTATTTCGGCTATCGAAAGGAGAAGGTGGGGGATTTTCACAGTGGCTCCGGCACCTGGAGCTGGGAGGATCCTCCCAAGGCGCTGCTAAACCTGTTGCATGACATCACGGAGACCCACGGATTCAGCAGCATGGATATAGACTTTTTTGAAACGGCGGACGGTCGCTACCTCATCAACGAACTCCAAACGGTCTTCGGTGCGACAAAACCGGCCGAGATGTTGAGGGTTAACGGCCGCTTCGGCCGGTATATTCGGGAGGAGTCGAACGGAGGTTGGAGGTTTGAAGAAGGAGATCACTCTCGAAACATGTGCGCGAATGCGCGCGTGGACTATTTGGTCAACCACCTCCTGAAGGCAAGGTTGCGCGCTTAGCTGGAACCACGCAGAAGACCCCATGCGAACTTCGTGAAGGTCGTGCAGCCAAAACAGCAGCCTCTTGATGTCGCGCTTCATCTAAACCGGAACGATGCAGTTGAATATGGGGCAGAGCGGCAGCTCTGCCCTACCAAACAA
>CAMLLE010000186.1 GCA_946480555.1 uncultured Verrucomicrobia subdivision 3 bacterium | reverse complement strand
GGGATTCCACGGTGGTTCCCAGACGAGTTCCACCTCCACGTCGCGGACGCCCGGCAGCGGTTGCAGCGCGTTCTTCACGCCCCAGCAAATCATCTCGTGCATGGGGCAGCCCGGCGTGGTCAGTGTCATCTTGACCGATATCACGCCGTCTTCCATCGCCACGCTGTAAACAAGACCCAAATCGACAATGTTGCAGCCGATTTCCGGATCGATCACCTGCTTCAAGGTTTCCAAAATGTAATCGGCTGTGAGTTCCGTTGCGTTCATAAAGTCTTCGTCGCGGGTCGTCCCAGCGGCAGCAATTGCGGATGCACCAGGTGGCTGACAATTCGCAGCACGTTGATCAACAGCGTTCCGACGCTCAGCGCAATCAAACTGCCGCCGATGCGAATCCAAAGTTCACTCGCCAGGAGCGTCCCTGTAATCGTCACCGCCAGCCCCGCGAGAAAGTTCCAGTAACCGATCACCTGCAAGGTAGCCGAATAGAGGTCCGCCAGCGCCGGCACTTTCGCGAGGCCGATATGTTTGCTGTAGGCGCCGAACCAAACCAGGAACGGCAGGATTTTGTAGAGCATGCCGATGATCGCGAAGCTCACCACACCAATCAGGCCGAGGAAGCCATACACGTTTTCCAGCTGCCCGGTTTTCGCATTCATCGGTAATGTCGGCCACGCGAGAGCGATTCCAATCAGCGACAGCGGAAGCATCAGCGCCACCGCGGTGAGGAAATACCGGATGCCCCAGTCGAGCGGGCCGCGTTTGCGCGCGCGCAAGATGGCAACCAATTCCCAGCCATAAATCACAAGTGCCACCGCGATCAGTCCCGCAAACCCAACCTTCAATGGACTGCGCGTCAGGATGCAGACGAAGGCTCCGATCAAACCGGCGTTCAACATCACCACCGATGCCAGCGCGCGACGCGGCGATTGAATCTCGCTCAGAGTGAATATCGGGATCAGCTTGTAGGAGACGCCCACGATCAGCATCACGAAGAACCCAACCGCCCCCAGATGTGCGTGCGCGTGCATCGCGGAGATCGGATCAAACCGGCGCACCACGCTTGCGATGCTGTTCACAATGTTCGAAGCCATCGTTGCTTCAGCATCGGGGTCAAACGTGACCTTCGCGCAAGCGAGCATCAGTCCAGCAAGGATCGTCAGGCCAATCCAGCCCAACGCCGACGCCACGGCGGTGGCGATCACGTTCCACTTCGGAACGCGCAGCAGCGTGCGAACGATGTTGTAAACGAACAACGCGACGCCGAATCCGAGCGCCGAACCGTAATGGCCGACATCGGTCATGTTCCATTTTCGGAACATCCAGACCATCCCAACGAATCCGACGACGTGAATCAGAAATTGAAACTTCGCCAGGCGCTCGCTGTAGAGCTTGGTTTCCAGCGCCACCGGAACGAGTTGATACATCGCGCCCATCACGATGGTGCAAATCCAGCCGAGCACAAAAAGGTGCGTCAGCGCGATCACGTGCTGGTTGTAGTGATACGTCGCCAGCACGGACGGCTGCAGCACGAGCCACACGACGCCCAGCGCCAGCGCCAGGATGCCCGTGATCATGAACCGCAGCGGAAGTGAAATCGACGATGCCGGAACTTTCGCAGCGGTGGTGGCAGCGGGCTTGCGCACGGGCCGTTCAACTGCGGCGGATAATGGTAATGAAGCTTCCATCGGATTGTTCCTCGGTTTCGCCAGCGAAGCCGCGGGCTTCGAGCTGCGGGTAAAGATGCATCGGTCGTCGTCCGGTCCGGGCGTGTAGTTCTGCGCCCGGCGCAAGTGCCGCCAATGCTTCAAGAATGGTCACGAGCGGCTGCGGCGGTTCCATGCCGCGCGTGTCCACTTCGACCTTCGCGCCGCCCGCGGGTTTCGCCGAACAACCGCAAGGTGCTTTGGCTTCAGCCGCGTCCCATGATTCATTGGTCGCACCCTGGCGAATGAATTGAATTTCCCAATCTCCGCTCGGCAATTGCTGGCTCGCATTGGAGAAACCTTGCTGCGCCAGCACGCCGAACAACGGCACAGGTTCGAAGGGCGTGACCAGCATCAGCGCGTCGCCAGCATCCACTCTAGCCGCGGCGGCCATGATCTTCGCAAACGGCGGCCGGCCCTGGCGGAAATCTTCCCGGAGATCGAGAACCTCAGTTTTCATCGAGCGGCGGCAATGGTGCTGGGTTTGAAGGCGAACTCGGCTGCAGCCGCCGGACGCGACAGCGTCAGCAACATGGAGAACTGTTTCGTCGCGCGAACCGCGTGCGGCAGGCTTGGCGGCATGTAAAGGAAATCGCCGGCCTTCAGATTGTGTGGTTTGCCGCCCAAGGAGAATTCGCATTCGCCGGAGAGGATCTGAATGACGGCGTGCTGCGTCGAGGTGTGTTCCGTCAGCTCCTGGCCTTCGGAAAATCCGAACAACACAACGCGCGAATTTGGCGTGCGGAGGATGGTGCGGCTGACAATTCCGTTCGGTGCAAACCGGGTTTCGCTCTCCAACGACAGAATGGCTTCTTCTGCCGGATCAATCACAGGCTTTTCGTTCATGGCGACACTGTCGCACACGGCCTGCGCGAACGAATTGACTCAAATCAATAGCGTCGAAGATTCCATTCCTCGATCAGCTCCCGCGGGATTTCGCCGAGAAACCGCGACGGCTGCTGCATCATGTCGCTCCCGCCGCCTGGCATGGTGCGGATGAGCGGATGGCTGAGGTAAAGCTCATCTTTCGCCCGTGTCACCGCCACGTAAAACAAGCGCCGCTCCTCTTCCTCGCCTTCAACCGATTCGAGCGAACGCGCGGACGGAAACAGCCCTTCACAAAGCATGATCGCGAAGACGACCTTGAATTCGAGGCCCTTGGCCTGATGAATCGTCGAGAGCTTGATCTGCTCGTCGTCCTTGTTTCCAGTTTGATCGTCCTCCGCCTCGACATTCGTCAACAACGCCAGCTGCGTGAGGAATTCGGAGACGCTTTGAAACTGCCGCGCAAACACTGCCAACTGCTCAATGTCGTCCAGCCGCGTGCTGTAATTCGGATACGTGTCCTCCAGGTAATCTTCGTATCCGGCGTCGATCACCAGCGTGATCATCTTCGACGCGTCGTCCCGAATGTCGCGCGCTTCGAGCTGCGCCAGCGTGGCGGAGAACTGCGCCCATGCGACGGCTGCCTTCTTGGGAACGGCGGCTGAAATTTTGGAAAGCGCGGTGGCGAGCCGCGGCGTTTCAGCGGGCCCGTCTGTTTCTGAAGTCGCCAGTTCTGCGAGCAGCTTTTGCCAGAGCTTGTCCGCGCCCTTGCCGCCAACGCCCGGCAGCAGCTGCGCCAGGCGCTTGAACGACAACTCGTCGCGCGGATTGGTGACGAGCTTCAAATACGCGGAAACGTCCTTGATGTGCACCTGTTCGAAGAAGCGGATGCCGCTGGTGATGCTGAACGGAATGTTGCGCCGCGTCAGTTCGAGCTGCAGTTCCAGCGCGTGAAAATGGGAGCGATAAAGCACCGCCATCTCTTTCAGTTCGATCCCTTCATCGCGCAGTTCCAGCACGCGCTGCGCGACAAACGCCGCCTGTTCCGACGCATCGGTGCAGGTCACCAGCACCGGCTTCTGCCCGGATTTGCGCGCCGCGCTCAACTCCTTTGCAAACTGGTTCGCGTTTCCGCGGATGACTGAATTGGCGACGGTGAGAATCTCCGGCGTGCTGCGATAATTGGTTTCGATCTTGTAAACCTGCGCGCCCGGATAGCGGTCCGGAAACTTGAGGATGTTCTGGAAGTTCGCGCCGCGCCACGCGTAGATGCTTTGCGCGTCATCGCCCACCACCATGACGTTCTTGCCGCGGGCGGCCAGCAAATCGATCAGCTCGCTCTGGAGCTTGTTGGTGTCCTGATACTCATCGACCAGCACGAATTGAAACCGCCGCTGATACTGCTCGCGCACGTCGTCATGTTCCTTGAGCAGCTTCAGCCACAAGGCCAGCAGATCGTCGAAATCCATCGCGTTCGTCGTGCGTTTCCGTTCGGCATACAAGGCCTGCACTTTCGCAATGTCATCTGCCAGGGCGCTGAAGTGATCGTATTGTTCGTGCAGCAATTCCGAAACGGATTGCTGCGTGTTCAACGCCATGGAAAACACATCAGCCAGCACTTCAGCCTTGGGAAAACGTGTCGCCTTGGTGTCAATCTCCGCCTCCGCGATGCAGGCCGTGATCAGGTGCTTGGCATCCTCCCGATCGAGAATGGTGAAGTCGCGTTCGTATCCGAGCAGCCTGGCATGCAGTCGCAAAACGCGATTACCGATCGAATGGAAGGTTCCGCCCCACAGCTCGGAAAGCTCGTGCCCGAGCAGATCCGCCACCCGACGCATCATCTCGCGCGCGGCCTTGTTTGTGAACGTCAGCAGTAAGATGCGATCCGGCGGAATCCCCTGCTCCAGCAGATACGCGACGCGATAGGTGAGCGTGCGCGTCTTGCCGGATCCGGCGCCCGCGATCACCAGTGCCGGCCCCGGCGACGCCGTGACGGCCGCGCACTGCTGTTCGTTCAGCTCGCGCGCGTAATCGATCTGCAAATGGATTGCCGGCCGGAACGGCTGCAACACGTAGTCGCGTGACATGCCGAAAACCGTACCGGCGCCGTCTGTGAAAGAGAAGGAAGAACATGAGCCAGCCTCGTAGAAGACGACGTAAGGGGCCTCACGACAATTGGGGCAAGAATTGAGACTCCTCACGTCGTCTCCTACCCACACGAGAGCTTCCCAATCACGGCCATGAATGTTGAGCGTCGAATGTTCATTGTTGAATGTTCCCTTCCGCACTCCCGTTGAGGCGATCCGCCACCCACGACGCGCCATCTCTACACTTGTAGAGGTTTTCCCTTGACGCGCTCTACAGTTGTAGAGACAGTTACGCCCGCAACGCCGGAGTGAACCATGCCCAAACCTGAAATTGAACTGACCGAGGCCGAGTGGACCATCATCAAGGCCGTGTGGGAAAAGGAGCCGTGCACCGCGCCGGACATTCAACAGAAGCTGCACAAGCAAACCGCCTGGACCTACAGCACCGTTCGCACCCTGATGGATCGAATGGCCGCCAAGGGGATTCTCAAAACGGACAAGAAGCGGACGCCCACGCTGTATCGCTCCGCCGTTTCGCGCGAACAGGCGCAAAAGGGCGAACTGCTCTACGCGTTGAAGAACGCGTTCAACGGCGCACTCAGTCCCATGCTTCAATGCCTGCTGGATACTAAAAAACTGAGCCGCGAAGAATTGGACCGGATCAAAGCCATCATCGCGGATCACGAGAAGCGGAACCCTGAAGGCAAGGCATGAACACACTTCTGAACAGCTTCACGTCGCCCGAATGGGCAGTGTTCGTCAAAACACTGCTTCACACCTTGTGGCAGGGCGCCGCGGCGGCAGCTGTCCTGGCGATAGCGCTCCGGTTTTGCCGGTGCCCGACCGCGCGCTATCGCTGGTCAATGCTCGCGTTGTTTGCCGTTCCAGTTGCAGGTTTGCTGACCTGGTCCTCGATGCGGCAACCCGTTCCCTCCGCGTTTCCCGGCATCACCCCAGAAATCCCAAATGCCCTTGTCCATGACATCGCCGGCGAACCATACGTCGTTGCCATGGCGAAACCAGTCCCGCCTCCCAAAGCCCGGCCGCTGCCTTGGACCGCTTGGTGCGCGCTGCTCTGGATTTCGGGCGCAGGGCTGATGTTGCTGCGCGCAGGAACGCAGGTTGCCGGGGCGGAGAAGCTCCGACGTTCGTGCCAACCGCTGAAGCACGACTCGATTTCAACGCTTCTGCTTGAAGCCCGGAAAGCGCTCAAAATCAGACGTAGTATTCGCATCGCTGTAACCGAAAAGCTCACTTCGCCAGCAGTCGTTGGCGTTTGGATGCCGACCCTGATTCTTCCACTGTCGCTCGTGACGACACTTTCGCACGAGCAGATCCGATTCATCCTGTTGCACGAACTGGCGCATATCCGCCGCGGCGATTATCTGGCCAATCTCTTCCAACTTTTCACCGAAGCGATTTTCTTCTTCAACCCGTTTGTCTGGTGGATCAGCCATCAAATCCGGCGCGAACGCGAAGCCTGCTGCGACGCGCTGGCAATCGAACGCAGCGGCGCGCCTGGCGAGTACGCGAAGACGCTGCTCCGTGTTGCCGAACAGGCGCTGAACCCGATTGCCGCACCGGCTTTCGACGGTCACGAGCGTTCGTCCCTCTCCGATCGCATCCAGCGCCTCCTCGTTCCGGGCTACCGCCCTGCCCTGCGGCTGACGTGGCGCGCGATGGCTGGGGCATTGCTGGCAGGATCGGCGCTGCTGATTCTGGCTTCGGGAGGAACACGCATTGCAGTGGCTGCCTTTCGCCCGACCACCAGTCCTTCCGAAGGCGCCGCCATATCGTCGAACAGCGTGACCAACCTTTCCGGATCTGCAATCGACAACCACGGTTCATCACAGACGAACAG
>CAMLLE010000185.1 GCA_946480555.1 uncultured Verrucomicrobia subdivision 3 bacterium | reverse complement strand
TCGGCGGCGCCATTCCGCTGCCCGTCACGGGCCTGAGCCTCGGCCTGGCGTATGACTACACCTCCGGTTCCGCAGGCAAAGGCAGCTACGCCAATGCGCTGGCCGCTTACTTGAACTGGCAGATCACCGAGAAACTCAAGCTGAACACCCGTGGCGACCTCGCCTGGGGCAGCAACGGAACGTTCGGTTACACCACGCTGGATGGCGACGAAAACCAACTGTTCGCTCTGACCGGCACGCTGGATTACGCGCTGTGGAAGAACGTCATCACCCGCGCGGAAGTCCGCTGGGACCGCATTCTCTCGGGTGACCACGCGTTCGGCGGTACCGGCGCCATCGGTGAAGATGAAAATGCCGTTTCGATCGGCATGAACGTGATCTATCAGTTCTAGTCTAGTTGGGAAGATTCTGATCGCTCTGGTTGTGGCGATCATGTTGGGGGCGGGCGCACCTGTTGTCCATTTCGGGTGCGCCCGCTTTTTGGCCTTTGATGGGCCGGCCAAAGATCGGAACGCGAGGAAAACTGCGAGTAGAAGCCTCCGCTCTACTGGCCAAGGAACTTGACCACGGCTTCGGTGCGGGACTGAACGTGGAGCTTTTCGTAAACGGTGTGCAGATGCGCGCGCACGGTGCTGAGGCTGATACCCAGCTGATCGGCAATTTCCTTGTAGAGATAACCCTTGGCGAGCAAACCAAGGATTTCGTGCTCGCGCTTCGTCAAGGTTTCCATCTCCGAGGAAGGCTTCTTGATCCGCTGAAAATGGGCAACGAGCTTGCGCGCCACCTGCATCGACATCGGGGCGCCGCCGGAATGCACCTGCTCCACCGCCTGGAGCAGTTCCGTCGGCGGCATGTTCTTGAGCAGATAACCGCTGGCGCCGCCGCGCAATGAATCGAAAATCAAATCGCTCTCCTCGTAGGTCGTCAGCATCAGCACCTGCGTCTTCGGCATTTTGTCCTTCAATCGCGTGACGCACTCGATGCCGCTCATGCCCGGCAGGTTGATATCCATGAGGACAACGTCTGGCGTTTCCTGCGGAATCTTCTGCAGCGCCTCCTCGCCGTTGGGATGAATTCCCACACAACGCAATCCTTCCGCGCGTTCGAACAATTCCCTCAGACTTTCGCGCGTGCCGCGGTTGTCTTCGACGATGGAAACCCGGATCTGCATCTTCTGCTTGTTGTGCTGGCTCATGTTCGGTGCGGCAAACTTACTTCACAATTGAACAAATGTTCGAGTGGCGGCCTGCGACTCACTCCGGTGGCGGCGTCTCTGGAGAGCGCCACCGTTTCTCGAATTGCGGCGCTCGGCCGAGGCACCGCTACGAATTCCACGGTAACTCCACCAAAACTTTCGTTCCGCCCGGTGCTTGGCTTTCAATCCGGCAAGTCCCGCCAATGTCAGCAATGCGCTGCTGCATGTTCTTCAAACCGTCCGCTTCCGCGGCATTCGAAGGCGCGTCGAATCCAATCCCGTCGTCTTCCACGGCCATTCGCAGGTGCGTGTCAGTGGAGTGAATCCGCAGCCAGACTTCCGTGGCGCGCGCATGTTTCACAATGTTGTTCAGCGCCTCCTTGACCACGAGGAAAAGGTTGTGCCGGACATCCGTGGAAATTTCACGGGCGGGCACCTGTTCCGGAAGATCGAGCCGGCAGCGGATTCCCGCCACGCGCAGATAATCGAGCGCGAACTGACCCGTGTAATCGATGAGATGCGCGAGGGTGTCATTGCGGGGATTCACGGCCCAGACAATTTCATCGAGCGACTTCACCGCCTGCCGGGCGGTGTTCGAAATGCGTTCGAGCTTTGCGCCCACCTTCTCCTCCACGCCGCCGTCTTGCTTGACCAGGTCGCCCAGCAACGCGATCTGCGTCAGGTTCGCGCCCACGTCGTCGTGAATGTCCTTCGCAATGCGCGCGCGTTCCTTGTAAAGCGCTTCCTGCTGCTCCAGCCGGCGCAGTTGAAGCCGCAGCCGGCGGAACGAAACGTAGCGGACCACCGCAATCACGAGCGCCGTGAACACGGTCAGCACGAAGATGCGGAACCACCATGTCTGCCAGAAAAACGGCGTCACGACGACACCGAGCGTCACGCCCGTCTCGTTCCAGACATCGTCACTGTTGCCCGCCACCACGCGGAATCGGTAGCTGCCGGCCGGCAGGCGCAGGTAGGTGGCGCTGCGTTCCTTCGTGGTTTCCACCCAGTCGTTCTTGAATCCTTCCCCTTCGAGCCGGTAACGGAAGCGCACGTTCTCCGGCGCCTTGAAACTGGGCGCGGTGAAATCGAACTGCACGCTCTGATGTCCCGGCGGCAATCGCAACACCGCTTTCGCGTCGCGCAGGTTGATCACTTCAGCACCCATTGCTTTGGGTTCCGGGATGACACCGGGATTCCGCGCCACCACGAAATCATCCACCAGCACACGATCCAGAAACACCGGCGGCGGCTCGGAATTGATGCGAACGCGCTCCGGATCGATCACTGCCAGTGCTGTGCGCATGGGCATCCAGATGCGGCCATCGCGGCTCAACCACGCTCCCGGCACGGCGCCAAACGTGGCCTGCAAACTGGGCAATCCCTCGCCGCGTCCATAGTGAATCGAACGCACCTTCCTGACCCGGCCCTCGGCAAAATCTTGAAGCTCCTTCTCGCGCACCTTGAATATGCCGCGATCGCCACCGAACCAAACCCAGCCGTGTCCGTCCGCGACGATTTGCGAAATGTAATCGTCATACAGCCCGTGCTCAGTCCGGATGTTGGTGAATCGGCCATTCTGAATCCGGCCCAGGCCGTCGCCCGCATAGCCGATCCAGACGACTCCGTTCGACGCCGCATACACGCAGCGAATGGATTCCGCGACGAACGTGCGGCTGGTTTCATCCGAAAGGCGGCCATCCTTCACGCGCAACAAGGATCCGCGCGAAGCACCGACCCACACCGAGCCGTCAGCCGCGCGCGCCATGGCACGAATCACCCGCGCTTCCGCCGGCACAGCGAAGGTCGTCAGCTGCCCGTTCTTCAGACATTGCACCGCGTCCGGCGAAGATTCGCCAATCCACAACTCGCCCGTTGGGCTGAACTCGAGAGCGTGAATCGTCCGGCCGACGAGTTCATTCGTGTTTCCCCACGGATGCAGCTGGCCATCCTTCCAGAAGAACAATCCCGAACTGCGCGTCCCGATCCAGATGCCGCCTTTGGGATCAGCGGCAACGCAGTAAGCCTGCGCCCGCCAGCCGGCATCTGGGACGAAGGTTTGCCATCGTCCGGCCACGCGCCGGGCCAACGCACCGTTCTGCGTCGCGGCCCAGAACACGCCTTCCGCATCTTCACAGATCGACTGCACCGCCTCGAACGGCAGCCCTTCGGCCGCGCCTTCCAGTTCCACCACCTGCGCGCGAATCTGGTTCAAGCCCGCGCCGGTCGTGCCGGCCCAGATGCCGCCTTCGTGATCCTGCAGCAGGCACGTGACTTCCTTGTGCGATGCCGCCACCGCTTCCACCCGCGTGCCGTCAAAGTAGAACAAACCTTCCACCGCGGAGCCGATCCAGATGCCACCGTTGCGATCTTCAATTGCGGCCAGCGGGGAACTGTTCGCGGAACCGAATTCCGCCACTTTTTGAAGCGCGCCTGACGCCGTGGCTTTCAGGATTTGATTGCCCGACACAATCCACACACCGCCCTCGCCGCATGGCGCCAGCCGTGTCAGATGCGACGGCAACTCATGCAGCTTCCTCGGCTTGCCTTCCTCCATGATTCCCAACTCGCCATTGACGGAATACCACACGCGTCCGTCGCGATCGCCGATCAACGCGCACATCGTTCGCGGCGAAATTTCTCCGATGGATTCCACCAACTGCGTCACGCGCCCGCCATCGATGCGAAATACAGAACCGCTTCGATACGACAGCCACACCGCGCCCTCGCGATCTTCCACCATCGAGAACGGAACGCTGTCCGGCACCTCCCTGCCCGGTGCCAGGACCACGACGGAATTGGAACGCAGCAGCACAACCGCGCCGCGATCCATTCCAAGCGCCAGCCCGCCGTCGCGCAGGCTGATAAGATTCAGGATGCCGCGATTGCCTTGCACGAAGTTGGTCGAAAGGACGCGCTGGAAATCCAGGCCATCGAAGCGCACCAGGCCGATCGGCGTGCCCAGCCAGAGGAAGCCGTCCGGCGTTTGCGCAATGCTCGCGACGGTGTTGTTGGGAAGTCCGTCCTCGGTCTGCCAGACCTTGGCAAACCAGCGGGAATTCTGGGCCGAAGCGACGGCCGGGGCGAACACCAGCAGCAGGCACGTTATCCGCAGCAAGTTCATGGGAGCTGGTCCGAACATGCGAAGTGGCGCCAAAAACCATTGCAACTCGCGCTGACGATCAAGTTCCGCGTCTGGCGCGACTGGGGACGTTGCTCCGCAAGAGCAAGCGCGCTTTGTTGGCAGAGATTCCAGGCAAGCTCTGAGCGGTTGAACCACGGTGCCATGCTAGTCGCGGTGCCATCACAGGCAAGCCGTTCCTCGTTTCCTTTTGTTGCAGGAGCACGGTTCTGCGACTCACTGGGTCGCGTTCCTCAAGTTTGAAGTACGTCCGTCATTGTACCCGGTTCAGAGTCGATTGTGGGCTGCTCATCGTTGCACGCTTCGCTCCGACGCTTGCAACATCTGCCCTTTGCCACTGGGCGCAATGAACACCACGTACATGCTGGCATTCCGAATAGTGCTGTTCTCGACATTCGATCCCAACGTCAGGCTTTCCGCGCGGGTGACGTGACGCTGATACAGCGACTTCGCGTGACCGTTGATCCGCAGCTTGAGATCCACCGGCGCAAACTGATTCACCAACCACGGGGGGCGCGGCAGGCGATCGTCGTAAGCCACCGAAATCACCGTGTCTGCCGCGACGGAAATCTCCATCAGATCGTCCGCTGAATAAACGCCATCCGCCGCCGCCGCTTGCACCCAATCCGCTCCCACCAACGGCGCCGGCAGTTCCGGCATCGTAAACTCGTGATCGACATACACCCGCTTCCCGGCGCGCGCATCCTGCTCCACATGCACCGACGTCGTCGGACCGGAGTAGGAAAAGCTTCGGGTGAAACGACCGGCCGGAGTGGCAACCGCGGTGTTCGTTGCGTCGCGCTGCGTCATATCGAACGGGAACACTTCGGCGATCCGTTGTTTAGGCAGCTTTCCGGCGGGCATCGCCGGCAGATCGAATGCAATCCCGCCTTCCGCGCGAAGCGTGCCCGAGCGAAGGTTCAATTCCGCTGGCTTCAATCCTGGTGCCGTTGCGCGCAACGAAATCTTCCCGGTTTCCCGTCCCGCGCGAATGGCCACGCGATTCACGCCGCACTCCAGATCGAGAAACGGATGGTTGATTGAATTGGTCTTGCCGCTGTTGTAGCCGCCGCGCCACGTCGCAGGACCATTCAGTTCGAAGTCCACTCGCTGTTGAAACGTTGGACATCGCTCGCCGTTCGCATCAACGGCTTCCACATCCACGAGCGCCACATCCGACCCGTCCGCGCGCAAACCACCGGGCCCGGCAACCGGCGTCAGCCGCAGCGCCACGGCTGGTCCGGTCGTGCGCTTGGTCTGGCTCGCGATCACTTTGCCGTCGCGATAGGCGACTGCCTTGATCTCACCAGAACTCCACTGCACATCGGAAAACGTGAACAGGAAGCGATCGGAGCAGCTGCCGCGTCCGAGCGATTTTCCGTTCAGGAATAGCTCGACCGCATCGCCGTTCGAAGCGACGTAAACGGTTTTGCGCGTTCCTGCCGGATAGGTCCAGTGGCCGATGATGTGAACCTGCGGATCGGCGCGGAACATCGCTTTGCAGACGTAGAAAGCTTCCTTTGGGAGGCGCGAACCATCCACTTCACCGCTCGCACGCGCCACTTCACACGCCACGCGGCCGCCGCTGGTGGAGTCGGAGAAGATCCAGTTCGCGCCGCCGCTGTGATCGGTCGCGCCGAGTTTGCGGACAAACTGCGCCACCTGATTCACGGCGAACTGCTCCGATGTTAAGTGATACGTCTGGCCCTTTCCTTCCGCGTATCCAAAGTGCGGCGGCGAAGCATCGTCCCAAATGCGCCGCGGAGATTCCTCGCGGTTGTATTCGCCTTCCACCACCGGCAGCGTGGCAATCTCACGCCCGCCTTCGGTGCCGATCCCAATGTCCATGAACTCCGCTGTCTTCGGATCCGCTCTCCGATGCGCATAGACGCGTCCGCCATGCGGATCGAACTTGTCCATCAAGGCTCGCAGTTCGCGCGCGTGTTCCGTCGATACCTTTTGATTGCCGCCTTCCCAGATCAGGATGGAAGGGTTGTTGCGAAAATAGACGAGCGTGTCGCGGAACGCTTCGGCGCGCAGCGCCCACGCTCCACCGCGTGTGTCGGACTCGCCGTCAACGCCCGGCTGGTCCACGATGAGACCCAGCCGGTCGGCCGCCGCAATGCTCGCCGGTCCGCCAGCGCAATGTCCCCAGCGCACGAAGTTC
>CAMLLE010000184.1 GCA_946480555.1 uncultured Verrucomicrobia subdivision 3 bacterium | reverse complement strand
TTCGGAGCTGGGCGCCACGAGTTTTGAGACATTCCCGGCCGCTTTGCCCTACCATGTTTTGGCAATAGAGCTGCCGATCTGATGATCGTCAGGCAGATTCAGCTGCCAGATCGCGGATCAACCCACGCAGTTGCTTCTCCTGAGGACGCAAGCCCAGGAAGAAGCGCAGGGCGACGACGGTTCCACCGACGAGCAGGGCACCGGCAAAGAATGCGGCCATGGAGACAAGTTCGCGCCCAGACACCTTTCCCGCCGCATGCAATTGGTGAATCGCCAGTGCGAGCACCGGAATGAAGATGCCGTAAAGTGCCCCAGCCCATTTCAGGTGATTCTGACTTTGAAGATTCGAAGCCAAAGCTGTTCGCAGCGAATCCGCGACGGCGAGTTCACCCGGCTTTGCCGGATTGCGCTGACTCAGGAAGCGCTTGAGAAAGAAGATTGCAAACCCCCAGGGGACCAGCAGCAGCGGCACGAGCGCCCATTCGGTGGCATCCACCTTCCCGAGTGCGATGGAGCGTGCGGCGAGCGCGGTGATCACGCTCATCGCAACAAAGACGTTTCCGAGCCAGATCGCTTGAAAGCGGCGGCGGCGAATCATCTGCCGTGCAAAGTTTGCGGCGAGTTGTTCCTGGTGGGGTGCCAGGCGATTCTGTGGTGAGTTCCACGCGTTCTGCATTTCATTGAGGTTCATTTTCGTTTCCTTTCACGGTTTTGCTGAGTTGATTTTTGAGGCGGTTGAGTTTGACGCCGACATTGCTTTCTGAAAGGCCAAGCACATCCGCCATCTCGCGATAGCTGAGGCCGTCGAGCGCCAGGAGAATGAGTGAACGGTCACCGGGCTTGAGTTCATGGATTGCGCGATAGACCGCTGAGAGGCGTTCATCCGCGCACGGGTCACTCGCGGGGGCAAAGTGATCCGACGGAAAGGCGCTGAGCTGGTCGATTCGGCGCCGGTAGTTCTTCTGCGTGCGGAGCCACAACAGACCGGCGTTGTGACAAACACGGTATAGGTAGGTCGTCGGTTTTGCCTGTCCCCGATAGGCGGGAATGGATTTCCAGACCGCCAGAAGAACTTCCTGGAGCAGGTCGTTACGATCGTCGCCGATGGCAAAGCCGTTCACGACGCGATACAGAATCGCGCCGTGTTCCCGCGTCCATTCCTCAAACCGTTGCTGGTGTTCAGTGATGTTCACTCGTTTTCTGAATCGTAAGAAGCAGCACGGGATCGTTTCTTACAGGCGGAGTTGAAAAACTGCGATGTGAATCCCCGGAACGGCTCTCAACAGGTCTGCCCATGAACCCAGAATGGGGAACCTTCAATAACGAACATCCAACTCTCAACATTCGGGGGGCAGGCAATCCCGCGCTGAAAGCGCGGAAAAAGCGCGATCTGGAACTTTTGCGCGTGAATCTCCAAGTCACGTCTCTGGCGGCCCGCTGCGGCGCGGATGCCTGGGGCCGGGCATCTCTGACCAGCGAACGGCGGGTTCATCGGAACAATGCGAGCAGGGTCTCTCCGGGGAATGTCATTTGGATTGGCGTGCCTGTGTCGTCTCGACCAGTCGCAGCGTGTTCGCGCAGAACTTTCTGTTGTGTGCGGCGGCTGATGCTTCGCACACAGCCGCGCTCCGTAAAACGTGAATTGTTGAGCACGAAGGGTTCCTCCTCGGAACTATATGGCCGGGGGAATTCTCTATTCAACTTAACCGCGACCTTGTCTTCCGCCTGATCTGGCATTGCGAATGAGTTGCTCCTTTGAGACTCTCCCCGCGCTCAAACGGATGAACAGGACCATCTTCTACTGGCTTTGGAGGTTGACGCTGATCGCGCTGACGCTGGCGGGCGAATTCTGCGTGGCATTTGCCCAATCCACGAACGTCCTCTTTGCGCCCGCGCCAGACTGGGTTCAGCCGGCCGGATGGCAGTTTCCGCCGGGAATCACCGGCACAAATTCTACTTCGGACGGCACCCGCTACCTGCTTTACGAGCGCCAGGAATTTCATGGGAAGCGCGAGGACTTCACGCGCGTGGTATTGCTGATGGAGAACGAAGCCGGTGTGCAGGATTCCGGCAGCCTCACGTTTGGGTTTAATCCGAGCTTTCAACAGCTGATCATTCATTCCGTCCGGATTCACCGTGCGGGCGAGGCATTGAACCGGCTGGATCCGGCCAAGTTGAAAGTCATACAACCCGAGCGCGACCTGGGAGATCACCAGTTGAACGGCCGCCAGAGCGCGGTCATCTTCGTCGAAGACCTTCGCGTGGGTGACGCACTGGAATATTCTTACACCACGCGCGGTGTGAACCCGATCTTTGGCGATCATTATGCCTCGGCATTCACGGTTCAAAGCGGTGTTCCGGTGAATCGCCAGCGGTTCCGAATTGTGTGGGATGCCGCGCGTCCCTTGCACTTGCGTTCGCACCTTGTGAACGTGGAGCCAGCCATCCAGTCGTGGGGCGCCGGGCGTGAATACACCTGGGACTTTACCAATCTCATGGCGATCTCACATGAGGATTACCTGCCGGCACGCTTCGAACCTTATCCGTATTTCGAAGCCAGCGATTTCAACAGCTGGAAGCAGGTGGTGGATTGGGCATTGCCTCTGTACGCGGCGGGAACGACGAACATGCCGATCGCATTACGTGACCTGATTCGGGGCTGGGAGGCTCGGGGGACCTCGATCGAAGACCGGGCGCGGTTCGCGTTGCAGTTTGTTCAAGACGACCTGCGTTACACGGGACTGGAACTGGGGCCGGATTCCCACCGGCCGGCGCCGCCGTTCGAGACTTTTGAAAAGCGTTTCGGCGACTGCAAAGGCAAGGCGGTTCTGTTGTGCGCGATCTTGCAGGCGATGAACATCGAGGCGCATCCAGCCCTGGTGAATACTTCGGCACGTGAAAGCCTTCGCCATCAGTTGCCGTCGCCTTTTTCGTTTGATCATGTGATCGTGAAGATCACTTTGCCCGGCGCGGAAGTTTGGGTGGACCCAACGCTGTCGTATCAAGGCGGTCCGTTGCACGAACGTTATGTCCTGCCGTATGGCTGGGGATTGGTGCTGCGCGAGGGCGTCAGCGACCTGGCGAAAATTCCCGCTTCGCGAGCGCCCCGCCGCCAGAAGGTCACTTCGGTGATCCGGATGAATGACTACGAATCGCCCGCTGCGTTCACGGTGACGACCACATATTTCGGAGCCGCCGCCGATTCCATGCGGGAAGAGCTTGCCCGCAAGGAACGGAACGAAATGGAGAAAGATTACCTGAATTTCTATGCGCGTTATTACCCGGGCATTGAACCGGGCGGCGCGATCCAGGTGAACGACGATCGCGATGACAACCGTCTGATCGTGAAGGAGCGCTATTCCATCCGGGACCTGTGGACCCGCGACGATTCCGGCGCGAAATGGGAAGCGGACTTTTACCCGGAGAATCTGTTCGACATCCTCAGCGAACCGGACACGCGCCTGCGCAAGTATCCGTTGAGCATCACTTACCCTCTCCAGCGGGAACAGGAGATTGAAGTTCATTTGCCGGAGACCGATTGGGACATTTCCACCCTGGAGAAGAGCATCGATCACCCAGCCTTCAACTTCCGTTACCGCCGGGAGTATTCCGGCGCGGTTATGCGGTTGCATTACAGCTGCGAGACAAAGCTCAGCGAAGTCTCGGCGGAAGGAACGGCCGAATACCTGAAGAAGGTCGATGAGATGGAAGAGCTGCTGGGCGACAGCCTGGAGCGGCCGGTTGCCACGGCGGAAAGTTCCGGTGCGGAACTGAACTGGTTGATGGTGATCATTGCCGGATTCGGAGTTGTCTCCACGACGATCGGTTCGATCTGGCTGTGGCGCCGGTCCGTCCGTGCGACCATTGAACTGCCACCGCCGACGCCGGAGGAATTGAAGCTTCGCGGGATCGGCGGATGGTTGATCCTGGTGGCACTGGGACTGTTCCTTCGTCCAATTCTATACGCCGTTGGTCTCTGGCGCGGATGGGATGGTTACCTTGCGATTGAGACCTGGCAGGCGGTCGCCATGCCTCAGGGTTCGGATTACCATCCGCTGTGGGGGCCGCTGCTTGTATTTGAAATGCTTGGCATGATCGCGCTGATCGGGATGAGTTGTGTCGCCATTACGCTCTTTTTCGGAAAACGCGCCGGCTTTCCGAAGTTCTTTATCGTGTTGCTTGCGATCAACCTGGCGTATCTGGCGCTGGATGATCTTGGCATTCGAATCGTCAAGCGTTTCGCCGAACCGGATTTCAAATCGATTCGCGATCTCATCCGTGCGGGTGCGTCCTCAGCGATTTGGATTCTCTACATGCGGCGATCGCGCCGGGTGAAAGCTACATTCGTGCGTTGAGGTGCGATTACTGGCACCCTGGCGCGGCAAGCGGCTTGCTTTGGGCTGCGTGGCACTGGAAACGGCAATCGGCAGTCGCGGTTGGCTTTTATTGAACGCCGCAGCCGATTCATCAAAAGCATGCGTGAAACAAAATGATCACAGTGGAAAAGTCTGAACCAGCCGGATCGTTGCTGAAGAATTATTCGGTGAACGGGTTTTTCGATGAAATGTTCGGCCGCGAGGGCGCCGTGCTGCCGCATTACCAGAAACTCTGGAACGCCTTCTCGCGTATGCCCGCAGGCGAGCTGTCCGCCAAACGCCATGCCATCGATCTCGCCTTTCTCCGGCAGGGTGTGACATTCAACGTGTATGGCGACTCGCGCGGCACCGAACGCATTTTCCCGTTCGACCTCATGCCGCGCATCATTCCCGCCAGGGAATGGGATTTCCTGGAACGCGGCCTGACGCAGCGCATCACGGCGCTCAACTTGTTCCTTCACGACATTTATCACCAGCAGCGCATTCTCAAAGACGGCGTCATCCCGGCGCATTACGTTTTGTCCGGAAAACATTTCCGCCGCGAATTCGTGAATTTCGAAGTGCCGAAGGATATTTACATCCACATCTGCGGCACGGACCTGATCCGCGACGACAAGGGTGAATACATGGTGCTGGAGGATAACGGGCGTTGTCCCAGCGGCGTCAGCTACGTGCTGGAAAATCGCCGCGCGATGAAGCGGGCTTTCCACGGCATGTTCGAAAGCATCGGCGTGCGGCCGGTGGATCATTATCCGCAGGAGTTGCTGCGAACGCTCCAGCACATTGCGCCCAGCGGTGTGGCGTATCCGCGCGTGGTTTTGCTGACGCCGGGCGCCTACAACAGCGCGTATTTCGAACACACTTACCTCGCGCGGCAGATGGGCATTGAGATCGTGGAGGGCCGCGATCTGGTCGTGCGCGACGAACACGTCTTCATGCGCACCACCAAAGGGCTGCAGCCGGTGCATGTGATTTACCGGCGGCTGGATGACGATTTTCTCGATCCGACGGTGTTCCGGCGCGATTCCATGCTTGGCGTGCCAGGATTGATTCGGGCCTATCGCGCAGGCAACGTTTCACTGGCCAACTCCCTCGGCACCGGCATTGCCGATGACAAGGTGATGTATTATTTCGTCCCGCGAATGATTGAATATTACCTCGACCAGAAGCCGATCATTCCCAACGTACCCACGTTCCTCGCGAGTGAAGCGGAAGATTTGAAGTACATCCTGGCGAACCTGGAAAAACTGGTCGTCAAAGCTGCGAATGAATCCGGCGGCTACGGAATGTTGATGGGGCCCAAGGCGTCGCGTGACGAGATCGAGGAGTTCCGGAAGCGCATTGAAGCCGACCCGCGGAATTACATCGCGCAGCCGATGATTTCGTTGTCCAGCCATCCAACGTATGTGGAGAACGGATTTGAAGGCCGGCACATTGACCTGCGGCCGTTCATCCTTTACGGCGAGAAGGTGGAGATTGTCCCCGGCGGACTGACGCGCGTCGCGCTGCGCAAAGGTTCGCTGGTGGTGAATTCATCCCAAGGCGGCGGCAGCAAGGACACCTGGGTCTTGCACGGCGATGAATAAGGTGAAGCTTCCACGAAAACTCTAGTTCCAATCCATGCTCTCCCGCGTTGCCAACTCACTCTACTGGATGTCCCGCTACATTGAACGGGCGGAGAACATCGCGCGCATACTCGACGTGAACTTCCAGCTGCTGCTGGATCACGCCGGCAGCGATGCGTCGCAACTGAAGTCCCACTGGCTGCCCATCGTACAAACGACCGGTGATTTTGACGCGTTCACCGAAGCGTATTCCCAGCCCACTGCCGACGACGTGACAGAGTTCATGGTATTCGCCGAGACCAACTCCAACTCGCTCGTTTCTTCCGTCTGCCAGGCCCGCGAGAATGCGCGCATGGTGCGCGATCAGATCGCCATGGAAACCTGGGAGGAACTGAACCGGCTTTATCTGTTCGTCCGCTCGCCGGAAGCGCGGCAGATGTGGCAGGCGAGTCCGACCGACTTCTTCAATATGGTCAAGAACAGCTCGCTGCAGCTGATCGGCCTCAGTTCTGCAACGCACATTCACAACGAAGGCTGGTGGTTTGCGCAGGCCGGCCGCTTCAT
>CAMLLE010000183.1 GCA_946480555.1 uncultured Verrucomicrobia subdivision 3 bacterium | reverse complement strand
GAACGGTTTCGGATGCCCCATCGCCGCACGTTTTGCGCCCCATTCCGTTGCGGTCGAACCGTTGGCAAATTCAATCAAGTCGAGAGCGTCTTGAATCCAAGGTCCAAGTTCTTCGATGGGCACCGCCGGTCCACCGCGCGCCTGACAGCTCATGCCGCAATTCACGACCGGAACAGGTTCGGCGCCGATGTCTTCGCAAAACTCGAAGTACTCGAAGAACCCCAGCCCATACGTTTGGTGATACTGCGGCGAGCGGTCGTTCTGCCAGAGGTTGTAATTTTGCCTGCGTTCCGCGACGTCGCCAATCGTATCCTTCCACCGATATGCATTCGCGCAATCGCGGCCTTCGACAATGCAGCCGCCAGGGAAACGCATGAAGCCAGGTTTCATGTCCGCGAGCGCCTGAGCCAGATCCAGGCGCAATCCGTTCGGCCGGTTCTTGAACGTCTTCTCCGGAAAAAGCGAAACCATGTCGATGTCGAAGGTGCCCGGCCTGGCCGCCCTCACGACCAGTCGCGCGTTCGCCACGCTTCTGGCCGCGGCAAGTCTCGCGTCGAACTTTTTCCAGCTTCGCGTCAGACCGTCCACGTTCTCGCGCGCGATCACCTGGCCGGAAGGGTCTTCGAGCGTCACATGCAAGCCACCCGATTCCCCAGCGCGAATCCGGGCGTAAATCGAAAAGCGACAGCCTTCGCCTTCCTGCAGAACAATTCCATCAAAGCCGGAATTGGCCGCGCCGTAGTTCGCGGTGTTCGCATGGAGCCGGAGGAAGTGAGTATTGTTCACGTTGAGCGGCATTTCGGTCTCCACCGTCAGCCGCCCCCTGGCGCCTTGCGACGCCGCTTCGAACCAGGCGTATTGCGCGTTGCCATGTTCGAACGAACGATTTTGCACCAGTTCCGCGTAAAGCCCGCCATCGGCGCCATAATTGATGTCCTCGAAAAACAAACCGTGCATCGTGGGCGCAACCTGCAAGCCGGACTTGTCCGTCTGAACCGTTATTCGCACCGGCTCCGCTGCTCCGATGTTCATCGCCACGGCAAAGCCAGCGACAAGCGCCATTCCGTTCAGCCACTTCAAATGTTTCATCATTTCAAAATTCTCCGCCGAGTCAGAACGACAAAACCCCGCATCTCGGATGATTCAATATCGTCCCGCTCCTGATCGTTCTCGTAATCCAAATCATTCCCGCCGTTTCGTTCAGCGCTTCACCTTCGGCCAGCCATTCTCCCACGTCAGCTCATGCAACGACATGGTAGGCGTCCCGCGACGTTCACCATCGTAAAAATGGCAGCTGAACCAGTTCGTGCCGTTTTCCGAAAAGATTCCGGCATGTCCCGGCCCGATGAACGGCGAGTGGCTGTTTATCACCAGCGCCCCGCCGCCCGCCAACATATCAACATTGTTGGCGTCGCGATATGGTCCGGTGATCCTGTCACTTCGGCCAACTCGGATTTCATACGTGCTATTTGTGCCGCGGCAGCAGATGCCCCAATTCAGAAAAAGGTAGTAGGCCCCGTCGTGCTGATGAATGAACGGCGCTTCAATCTCCGCCGTGCGTGCGAGCGAATGCATGGGCGATTCGGCCGCGATTCGCAACCCCGTTCTCGGATCCAGCTCGATGAGTTTGATGCCGCTCCAGAATGAGCCGAAGCTCATCCACAGTCTGCCGTCGCTATCGCGCATCACCGCCGGATCGATTGCGTTGAAGTCATTCGTCGAGAATGAGCGCACGACAATGCCGCGATCGGTCCACTTGAAATCTGGGTCGGCAGAATCGAGGGTGGGATTCGTCGCCAGCGCAATGGCCGAAGTGTTCTTACCAAAGCTGGAAACGGAGTAATAGAGGAAGAACTGGCCGTTCATCTCGATCACGTCCGGCGCCCAAAAATGCGAATTGCGATTCTCGGGAACTGCGGCCGCAACCCAATCCGGCGCGGCCCTGAACACCCGCGGACCCAGTTCCCAATCCACAAGATTCGTCGAGGAATACGACGACACGCCGACGCCGGTGTGGAAAACCCAGTAACGATCCTTGCACTTCACGATGGTGGAGGGATCGTGCGCCCGCGGCTTGCGGGGATCGTGCGGGAAACGGAACCGGTCGCGAAATGAATTCGTCTCCGCGCCCGCCGAATTGGTGGCCGGTTGCGCCAGTGCGGAGGCCAGGGCCAGAAGCCAGAGCGCAAGAAAGCAGCCACCGCATCGCAATCGTACCACAGAAGTCACTTTCAACATTGATCACGAAAGACGGCCAGACATGGACTAAGTTACAATTGCGGCAAGGTCACATTCGCAACGTCGGAGTGGCGGCGCAGACTTCCGAATCATTTATTTTGACAGGGCTTCGCCGCCTTTTAGCTGGAACGATGCGGTTGAATATGGGACAGAGCGGCAGCTCTGCCAAACAAGGGTAGGGCTGCGCTGCCGCGCAGCCCCATATTCCGCACCAGAAGGTGCGCTCCGCAAGCGCCTGAATATCGCCGTATTCGAGCTTCAAATAGGCGCTACCCAGAGACAGCGTTTCGATTCCAACTGCATCGTTCCGGTTTAGCGCGTCTTGATCCGAATGACAGACAGAGAACGCGCTGGGCTTTCGTATTGGAACTTTGGTCCGTTCAACGCCAGCGTGCTGGAACGCGGCGCAATGTAGTTCGGATGATCCAATGTGTTCAAATCGCCCGCGTTTTCTCCGGTGAGAATGGAAACCTTCGCCGTTGATTTCACCTTGTCCGCTCCAGTCAGGTTGATCGAGATCGGCTGAACGATCGCGCCGGGGTTCACGATTTTGAGAATCGTTTCCCCTGCCTTGTCGTCCCGCGTCGCGCTGGCGTACAGCTTCTGTGTCATCACGGCTGGGACATCGGCGGCGAGCACGGATTGGCCGTCGAGGAAGCACTCGATGCGCGCGCCCTTCAGCTCCACCTTGATGTCATACCAGCGGTTCACTTCGATGCTGCCGTCCACCTTTGCCTTTTGGTGATCCTGCTGGCCAAGCCGATGCTGCAATGTGTGAAAACGATTTCCGACTCCGCCAAGGTTCAGCAAAACATAGTTCTCGTCATCGGCGTGCCGGACCGTGATCAGGAATCCTTCCGCGCCGCTGAGCTTGCGCGCTTTGAGGTTGAGCGTGTAATCGCGCCACTTTGAACTTCCGGCGAGAGCCTTGGCATTGATTCCGGCATCGCTCTGGCCGAATACGCCGTCTTGAGCACTCCAGTTTCCGCGGATCGGCTTCCAGCCTGAATGGCTGCCAGCGAAATCAGAATGAAACAAAGTCCCCGATCCCGACGTGACAACCACATCCTTGAACTCGGCGGCGGTGTTGAATGTGCCGAGTGCAATTGCGCCTGCCGGTTCGGTTTCCAACTTGATTTCGCCCTGCCATTCCACCGGCAGAACGACGTCCCCGCGATTCACGCTGAACAGTTGCTGCACGTAGTAATTCGGCGTCGGCATCACGCGCAGGTTGTCGGTCCAGATCAGGTTCGGCGTCCACTGCCAGCCATCGATGTGCGCAAACAACGGCGCGTAAGAAGCCATCGTCACCACGTCGGCATTGCGTTCCAGGCCCGTCATGAACGCCGCCTCGGAGATGGCGCATTCGAGGTTGTTTTTGTTCTCCGGGCTGACGATCGCCACGCTTTGCGCCGCGTATTCGCCCATGAATATCTTTGAGCCGTTCCGCGGATAATTGTCGTAACGATTCGCATTGGCGAGGAACCAGATGGGATTCGCGTAACAATGCTCGTCGATGACATCCGCCTTCATCTCGTGCAAGCGTGGCGAAAGGAACTGAAACCGGTCGTCTGCCGGCGCAGGACCGGCGGCGGAGATCAGCTGAATTTCCGGATGCTTCTCCTTGAGCGCTTTGGCAAAGACTTCGTACCGCTCCAGATATTGCGGCCCCCATTGTTCGTTCCCGATGCCGAGCATTTTCAGGTTGAATGGCTTTGGATGGCCCATCGCCGCGCGCATTGCGCCCCAGCGGCTGGTCACTGGGCCGTTCGCAAACTCAATCAAATCGAGCGCGTCCTGAACGTATGGATCGAGCTGCTCGAGCGGCACCAGTTGTCCGGTGTTGAACTGGCAGGCCATGCCGCAATTCAAAATCGGCAACGGTTCGGCGCCGATGTCTTCGCTCAACTGGAAGAACTCGAAAAAGCCCAGGCCGAACGATTGGAAATAATCGGGCGTGGGCCGGTGTTTGAACTCATAGTTCCAGCGGTTGATGATCAATTTGCGATCCTGCAACTCGCCGATAGTGGTCTTCCATTGATAGCGCTTTTCGAGATCGCTGCCTTCGACGATGCAGCCGCCCGGGAAACGAAGGAACCCAGGTTTCAAATCCGCCAGCAACTGGACCATGTCAGCGCGCATTCCGTTCTCGCGATTCTTCCAGGTCTTCTGCGGAAAGAGCGAAACCATGTCCAAGTCCACTGTGCCCGGGCCTTCGACGATGATGCTCATACGGCCCTTGGCAGCCGTCGTTTTGGGACGCAGGCGGACTTTCTCTTCATTCCATTCCTTGCCCAGCCGCCCGAGCCGCTCGGACGCAAGCACGGTTCCATTCTCGTCCGTCAGCTCAACCCGCACGCGCGGCGACTCCGATACAACCCGCACTTGCGCAGTGAATTCATATCGATCCCCTGCCCGCAATCCCATGCCGCGAAAACCTTCGTTCACTGCGCCGGAGTTCGCGCCGCGGGATGCAATCCGCAGGTAAGTTGCGTTGTCAGGGTCGAACGGGTCTTCACGACGCACTTCAATGGCGCTGCTTGCGTTCAACTTCGACCAGCCCATCAACGCTTCGGGGAACTCAAACGAACGATTCTTCACCAACTCGGCATAAAGCCCGCCATCGGCGCCGAGGTTGATGTCCTCGAAGAAAACGCCCCACATCGCGGGATTGATCTTCGCGCCGGGCGAATCCGTCCGCACGGTCAAGGTGGGCAGATCGGCGGCGGAAAGTTGCGCGGCGGCGACTGTGGCGAGCGCTGTAGTCAGGAACCTTTTGGGAACTTGCGTCATAGTTTGATCGTTGATCTAGCGTTTCAACCGGAAGAACCGGGCTTCGGTGGACACTGGAATCGTTGTGCGCCATTCGTCGTTCGCGAGAGTGGGCGCGATTCCCGGCGATGACCACACGGCGTTATCAAGCGCTGGAGTGGATTGCAATTCGAATCCCACCGCGTAAGCCGGCCACGAAAAACTCAGCGACGAACCGCTGTTGGTCCATGCCAGCATCGCCGGCAGCGCGAGAGCGTCCGGACCGGAAACAAAGTTCGCAGCGATCTCCGCAGGCGCGAGCCGGCCATCGTAGATGCGGAACTCGTCGATCGTGGCATTGAGCCACGCGTCCGCGCTGAACAACGATCGTCCGAGAAACGACCAAGCGGAGCTGACGCCGGAGAGCGCGGGCAGCGACATCGATTGCTGCGTTTGCAACACGGCATTCGTGTAAATGGCGACGTAGCTGTTGGGCGGATCGATGATGCACGTGACGTGAACGGATCGATTGTCCAGCGGCGGCGGCGTGTTGACACTCAGGTTGAGAAATCCGATGTGCTGGCGGCTGTCGCCGGAATGCGGACTGTAGAACAGGAAGTTTGCACCGGAGCTTCCGTTGATATTTCCGAAATCGAAAACGCGCGCCCAATTGCCAATGGCACCGAACGTCGCCCAAAACTCGATGGTCACCGCGCGCGAACCCGACACCAGTCCGCCCGGAAGGTTCACATAACTTCCGGACGTTCCCGGTAAACGCACCGACTCATTCGTAATGCTGGCAGCGCCAATCAGCTTTCCGTGCGCCAGTCCGATGGAATCCCAGGCGTTGCTGATGAAACTGTAACGATGCGCCAGCGCGGGATGCGCCCATGCGAGATTCCGAATCTCCGCAGCAGAAAGGGCGCGGCCGAAAATGCGGAGCGAATCGATCTCGCCGTTGAATCCGGGATCGGCGGCGAACTGGCTTTTGCCGACATAATTGCTGCGCGCCAGCAATTGCCATGGGCGGATGGTGATGTTGTTGCTTAGTGCGACGAGGTTTCCGTTGACGAACAGCGAACCGCGCGAGCCGTCGAGCGTGACGGCCACGTGCGTCCAGGAATTCGTCGGCAGGGCGGCAGGCGCGTTGATGATCTGTTCGGCGCCACCGTTCCGGATCGCAAACCGCATCCGGCCGTTGTTTGCCCGCGGCGTCAAGAAAGCATAACGCGCGGTGTTCGTGCCGAAATCCAGGATGCGCTGCCAATCTCCCCCGCCCTGCCATTTCACCCAGACCGCAAACGTACTGGCATTCGCGACGGGATCGGGAACTTTCACGTAGTTCGTTCCGCCGTCCAGATGCAGCACTCCACCGCGATCTGGCGTATTGGTGGTGCTGGCGCCCTGCGCGAGCGTTCCGTTGTAGCGGCCGAGATGTTCCCGCGCATCGAAGTCGAAGGTGTAAAACGCGGACCAATCATTCGTCAGAGCCGGCCAGTTGTCCGCCGTCCAATGCAG
>CAMLLE010000182.1 GCA_946480555.1 uncultured Verrucomicrobia subdivision 3 bacterium | reverse complement strand
GACGCGCACGGCGCAGATTCGGTGAAGGTTCCCTACCTCGCATTCAGCATCATTTTCCTGCTGCTCGCGGCCGTATTTTTCTTCATCCACCTGCCACATGTTGGAGAAGGCAAGATCGAAGGTGGCGCCGGCGCGTTGAGGTTTCCCCACGTGCTGCTGGGCGTGCTTGCGATCTTCATGTATGTCGGCGGCGAAGTCGCCGTCGGCAGCGCCATCATCAGCTTTCTGGGACAGCCATCGGTGGCGGGATTGTCGGAACTGGATGCGAGCAAATATGTCGCGATCTATTGGGGCGGCCTCATGATCGGTCGCTTCATGGGCGCGGTGGAACTGAGCGATATGAGCCGCGCACGCAAAGAAGTTCTGATGATCGTTATTCCCATTGTCGCTTACTTTTTTCTTTGGATTGCCAAGAGTGCGCCGCTTGATGCGTTTCGCGGTGAATCAGATTATCCATTCTTTGTCCTCTGGAAGAAGATTTACGTTGAAAACTGGGCGGTGTTTCGCAATTACCTGCCGTTTGTCGGACTCTGCTGGTTGCTCTTCAGATTCGGTAAATCGCTGGCCGGACGCACGCTGGCGATTTTCTCTGGAACGGTCGTTGTGCTGCTGCTGACGGCGATTCTCGTCGGGGGCAAAACCGCAATGTGGTGCGTGGTGGCTGTGGGCTTGTTCAGTTCGATCGGTTGGTCCAACACGTTCTCGCTCGCGCTGGAAGGAACTGGCGTTTACAAGAGCCAGGTTTCCTCGCTGCTCGTCATGGCGATTCTCGGTGGCGCCATTCTTCCGCCGGTTCAAGGCTGGGTGGCAGACGCGACGAAAAATCTTCAACTGTCGTTCGTCGTGCCGCTGATTGCTTACGCGTACGTCGCGTTTTACGGCGCAAAAGGTCACCGGATCGGAAAGGCCGAATCCAATGGCTGAAGCGCTTCGCGTCATGACTTTCGCTTCCGACAAACGCGTGGTGCTGACGCTCGATGCCGGCGGCACGAACTTCCGGTTCTCCGCCATGGCTGGGAATCGCGCCGTGACGGAAACGATCACGCTGCCTTCCTGTGGCCACGATCTCGATCGCTGCCTTGGGAATCTCATTTCCGGTTTTCAGCAAACACTGGAGCGCTGCCCGCGGTCGCCGGTGGCCATCAGCTTTGCGTTTCCCGGACCGTGCGACTATCGCAATGGCATCATTGGCGATCTGGGAAATCTTCCTGGGTTTCGCGGCGGCGTGCCGCTTGGGCCGATGCTGCAAAAGCGATTCGGCATTCCTGTCTTCATCAACAACGACGGCGATCTGTTTGCCTACGGCGAAGCCATTGCCGGCTTTCTGCCCGAAGTGAATGGGCTGCTCAAGCAGGCGGGAAGTCCGAAGCGTTATCAGAATCTGCTCGGCGTTACGCTGGGCACGGGCTTCGGCGGCGGAGTTGTCCGGAACGGTGAGTTGTTTCTCGGAGACAATTCTATCGGAGCGGAACTCTGGCTGTTGCGGCACAAGCTGGAGCGGCAAATGAATGTGGAAGAAGGCGCGAGCATTCGCGCGGTGCGGCGCGTCTATGCCGAGCGAGCTGGAATCTCCTTCGAGCAATCGCCCGAGCCGAAGGAGATTTGCCTGATCGCGGAGGGACGCCGCAAAGGCAGCAAGGCCGCTGCGCGTGAAGCGTTTCGAAGACTGGGCGAAGTCGCTGGCGACGCCATTGCGCAAGCAGCGACTTTGGTGGATGGCCTGATTGTGATCGGCGGCGGGGTTTCAGGCGCGGCATCCTTGTTCCTTCCGGCATTGATGGCTGAATTGAACGGTTCCTATGTGAAGCCGGATGGAACGAAGCTTCCGCGGCTCGCATCGCGCGCGTTCAATCTGGAGAGCACTGCGGAACGGCGGAAGTTTCTCCGCGGAACAGTGCGCGAGGTGCTGATTCCCGGGACGAAACAAAATTGCCAATACGATTCCGAACCGCGCATTGCGGTAGGCGTGTCGCGGCTTGGAACGAGCCGGGCGGTTGCGATCGGCGCCTACGCGTTTGCGCTGCGAGCCTTGGTTGAGAATGGAACGAACCGGCAGCGCCGCCGTTCCAACGTTCGGTAGGGCGGAGATGTTGCACCGCATCATCGCGAACTGAATCGTTCCGACGCAGAATCCCGAATTCCGACATTGAAATATGACACGACGAGATTTCATCCAAACCGCCACGCTGGCTGCGGCTGGTGCTGCGTTGACACCCCGGCTAGCGGCGCTCGAAATGGGCTTTGCGGTTGTTCGTCCTGCCACGGAAAAGCGCCGATTTAGGAGTGCAGCTGTGGAACGGACCATCGCGCGCGTGCGCTCCAGCATCGGCAACAGGGAGCTCGGCTGGATGTTCGAGAACTGTTTTCCGAATACACTCGATACCACCGTGGAGTTCACGACTGTGGATGGCCGGCCAGACACGCATGTGATCACCGGCGACATCGATGCGATGTGGCTGCGCGACAGCTCCGCGCAGGTCTGGCCGTACCTGCCGTTGATGGTTGAAGACCAGCCGCTGCAACAGCTGATCGCGGGCGTGATCAACCGCCAGACGCGCTGCATCCTGAAAGATCCGTACGCGAACGCCTTCTATAAGGACGACAACAAGCGCGGAGAGTGGGCCAGCGATTTGACCGACATGAAACCGGGCGTTCACGAGCGGAAATGGGAGATCGATTCGCTGTGCTACCCGATCCGTCTGGCGCACGAATATTGGAAGGTTTCAAAGGACACTGCGCCTTTTGACGCGCAGTGGCATCAGGCGATCCGGCTGACGCTGCAAACGTTCCGCGAACAGCAGCGAAAGAATGGCAATGGTCCGTATCGTTTCATGCGCAGGACGGAGATTGCGACCGACACGGTTCCCGGCCGTGGCTACGGCAATCCCGCGAAGCCGGTTGGACTGATTCATTCCACGTTCCGGCCGAGCGATGACGCCACGATTTTTCCATACCTTGTTCCCGCAAACTTCTTTGCCGTCGTGAGCCTGCGGCAGGCGGCGGAGATGGTGGAAACGATCCGGGAGGATCGCGAACTCGCGAAGCAATGCCGCGCTCTTGCGGATGAAGTGGAGCATGCGCTGCGAGAGCATGGCGTGGTGAATCATCCGAAAGCCGGCCGCGTTTACGCCTTCGAAGTCGATGCGTACGGCAACTTCTACTGCACGGACGACGGTAATATCCCCAGCCTGCTTTCGCTGCCCTACCTCGGCGCGGTGAAACGTAACGATCCCATTTACGAAAGTACGCGGCGCATGCTGCTGTCGCCCCAGAATCCGTATTACTGCATCGGAAAAGCGGCGCGCGGCATTGGCGGGCCGCATGTCGGTGTGGACATGATCTGGCCGCTGGGCGTGATCATGCAGGGACTCACCGCGACGGATGACGCGGAGATTCGCGAATGCCTGGTCACACTCCAGAAGACACACGCGGATACCGGTTTCATCCACGAAGCCTTTCACAAGGATGATCCGAAGAAGTTCACGCGTTCGTGGTTCGCCTGGGCGAATACCATATTTGGCGAGTTCGTGCTGAAGACCTTCAATGAACGCCCGAAACTGCTCGACTGAACTTTGACGGCGGCGAATCGCGGGTGGGCGAAAACCGGCTGATGTTCGAAGAATTTATGAATCGATTTCTGCTGTTCGTGCTCGGCGTGGGCGCGGCCACTTCGTCCGCCGCGGAATGGAGCCGCACGGCCACGAACGCACATGGCGGAATCATCGTCGCGATTCGCGTGAACACAGCCGAGGCGCCCGACCTTGCGGATTGGGGCCGTCGGGCAGGAGAGCTTTGCCTGGAATGGTATCCACGCATTGCGGCGTTGCTGGCCAGCGATGGTTTTTTGCCGTCAACGAATGTGCAGCTGACGTTCCGAACGAACTACAACGGCGTCGCCGCCACGAGTGGAGATCGGATCGAGGTTTCCGCAAACTACGTTCGCTCTGCCACGAACGATTTCGGAATGATCATTCACGAACTGGTCCACGTGGTGCAGTCGTATCGTCATCGCGGGAATCCCGGCTGGCTCGTTGAAGGTGTTGCAGACTACGTGCGACTGGCGCATTTCGAGCCCGATGTTCCCGCCCCGCGCATCGATCCGGAAAGAGCAAGCTATCGCGACGGCTACAAGGTTGCGGCGGCATTTCTTCGGTGGATTGAAAAGGATCGGGACGCGCAGATCATCTCGGAACTGAATCGGGCGATGCGCGAAGGAAAGTTCAACCCCGGTATATTCAAGGAACGAACGGGCTTCGAACTGGACGCGCTTTGGACGGCATTTCTGACTGGTTTGAAATGACCTTCGGTTTCTCGCGCGGCAGCCGATTGGGGCGAACGTGGCGAGAATCGAAGGGCCCCGGAGGGCGGTTGGGCTCCCACGCCTGCCCAGTTCCGGATTTTTCTCCATTCCTGGGCGAATGGATTTCCTTTCCGCGTTTCATGCAAGGTGCCGGCTCAACTTCGAGCCATTTCAAGGATCGAATCCCCGGACGGCTTGGAGTTTCCAGTTGATTGTTCCGGGCCACGCCCCGCCCGGCGCCCTTAACCAATTGTTCGCTGATTGCGTCCGGTTACAGCAGCACGCGGCTCCAGACGGATTGAGGATGGACAAAAATCGAGTCGCTTGCCTATGCGACACTCGTCGTATAGGACCGGGTGCTTTGGGTCGGTAAGTTTCATCGGTGTGATTATCGGCGTTGCAGCTTGCCGATGGGCCGCACGCAACGATTGGTGACGACAAATTCAGTTCCATTTGGAAAGACCGGCAGAACTATGCAACGAACTTTCATTTACCTGATTATTTTTACCCTGTGCCGGGCCGCTCTGCCGGCTGCGGAGACCGCGCAGAATCCGATCATCCACGCGGACGTGCCGGACATGGCGATGGTGCGCGTGGGCGACACCTACTACATGAGCAGCACCACGATGCACATGAGCCCCGGCGTGCCGATCATGAAATCGTTGGATCTCGTGAACTGGGAATTGGTGAATTACGCCTACGACACCCTTGATGACGTGGACGAGATGAATCTCAACAACGGCAAGAGCACCTATGGACGCGGTTCGTGGGCCAGCAGCATCCGGCATCACAAGGGCATCTTCTACGTCAGCACATTCGCCCAGACCACGGGCAAAACTTACATTTACACGACGAAGGATATCGAGAAGGGGCCTTGGGAGGTGAAGTCGTTCCGCCCGATGCTGCACGATCATTCGCTGTTCTTCGATGATGACGGGCGCAATTACATGCTGACCGGTGGCGGGAATCTTCGCCTGGTTGAGTTGAAGGACGATCTGTCGGGGCTCAAGCCAGGCGGCATCGACCAGGTGGTTGTCACCAACGCGCATGCCATCACGGGAGTGACGGGAGGACTTCCGGCGGAGGGTTCGCAACTGATCAAGGTGAATGGCAAATATTACGTGTTCAACATCTGCTGGCCGCGCGGCGGAATGCGTACCGTGCTCATTCATCGCGCCGACAAACTCACCGGACCTTGGGAAGGCCGTGTCGCCTTGCAGGACAAAGGCGTGGCGCAGGGCAGCATCATCGACACTCCCAAGGGTGAGTGGTTTGCGTATCTGTTCCAGGATTCCGGCGCTGTGGGCCGGATTCCTTATATCGTGCCAGTGAAGTGGGAAAATGGCTGGCCGGTGATCGGCGTGGATGGGAAGGTTCCAATGACGCTCGATTTGCCGCCGAGCAAGGGGTTGATTCCGAACATCGTCGCATCGGATGAATTTGAACGCAAAGCCGGCGACCGTCCGCTGCCGCTCGTCTGGCAATGGAATCATAATCCCGACAACAAACTCTGGTCGCTCACTCAGCGCCCCGGCTTCATGCGGCTGACCACCGGTCGCATCGATCCGCATTTCCTCGCCGCGAAGAACACGCTCACCCAGCGGACGATCGGACCGGAATCTTCCGGCGTCACGGCTCTCGATGTGAGTCATCTCAAGGATGGCGATTTCGCCGGTCTCGGTTTGCTGCAACGCGACTACGGCCTCGTTGGCGTGAAGTCGGAAGGCGGCACGAACTTTGTCGTGATGGTCAGTGCGCAGGGCAATTCGCCGCGGGAAATTGCACGCGTCGCGGTGACCGAAAAGACGATTCATCTGAAAGCGGACTGCAATTTCAAGAACCGCACCGACCGCGCGCGCTTCTATTACAGCCTCGACGGCAAGTCGTGGAATGCAATCGGCAGCGAATTGAAAATGAGCTACACGATTCCGCATTTCATGGGCTACCGCTTCGGCCTGTTCAATTTTGCCAGCAAGGAAGCTGGCGGTTACGCGGATTTCGATTACTTCCGGATCAGCGACAAAATCGCATCAAACTGAACAGTCCCCGGCGTCATCACCCAACACCCATTCCTGCCTGAATTATGAAAACACGTTCGGACATCCATTTGCACCTGGCCGCGATGGCGGCAGCTCTGCTTCTGATCGATGGTGCTGCCCAAGCCGCGGACAAACCCTCGCTCAAGGACGCCTACAAAGATGATTTCATGATCG
>CAMLLE010000181.1 GCA_946480555.1 uncultured Verrucomicrobia subdivision 3 bacterium | reverse complement strand
CTGCGATATCACAAAACCGTAACGCGGTCCGGAATCAGATGGCGAAGCGGATTCTAGGCGGATGGTGAGATACAGTGGTGTGATCTCCAGAATCTCAAGTTTCTCCAAACTGGAACCGGGGGGATTTTTCACAAGACGCCCTTCCGCGGTGCGCTGCCAGCGAACTGGATTGAAGATCTTGTGCGTGTTGTCCGAGAAGTTCAGGACCGTGGTGGCTTCCCCACGTTTCAACAGCGTGTCAACCTCTGAGAGATCCAAGTCAGGTAGCGGCTTGACGGGACGATTGATGATGCGGGTGGTGCGCTCCTGCTGCTTCTGCTTTTCACTGCCAACTTTCAACAGCAGCAACACCGCAACTGCCACCAAGCCGACCAGCACGACGCCAAGCAGAACCTTTTCGTAGTTTTTCTTGATGAATTGCATTTATTGTTGTTTGGGCAGCAATCTCACCACGTTCAGTATAAGAGTCACTTTGACCGGTTTCTCGTCGAGAACGGTCTGCAATCCGCCGCGTTGGGCAGGAGCCGCGACCGGCTGCGGTGGCGGCGTGTAACCCATGCGATACGCGAGCGCCATCTCTGGGTTGTAGGCCGGGGCTCCAGGCGTTCCGGCGGCACCGAGTGCCGGATCGTAGGCTGCGCCAGTGGATGGTTCGACGTTGACTGATTTAACAATGATGCCGTGCTGGCTGGCACCAAACCCGGCCAATGCTCCTGCCAGCTCCGCGCTGAAGCACTGAAATTGAATTTCGTAGGGAACGAGCACGGCCAGCTCGTTCGTGACCGACAAATGCGTCGGATCGAGATAATCCTGCTGCGGCCCGTTCTGGTCGTCGGCCGAGACGCGTTCGCGGTGAATCCAATCCAGGGAATTGATCTTGGCCTGGAACAGTATCCCGCAGATCGTTTTGATGTCTCCCAATTGCGCGGAGAGCGGCGGCAAACTGCCCGCCGCGAAATTCGGCAGGTTGCGCTGCGCCTGGAACGAGAAGTCGTAGCGCTGCGGCAAGGTCACTCCCCCGAGAGCAGCCTCCTTCTGCAATTGATCGATGGTGCGGCGCAGCGATGACGCAAAATCTTCCTTGGTGACAATTCCATCCTGCGGATTGGGGATCGTCGGGATTGGGACAAAGAACTTCTGAATCTCCTGAATCTTCGTGAGCGCCTTCTCCCGCTGTTTCTTGGCCAGCTCGATGTTGTTGACCTTTTCATTTCCCGGGTTCGGGTTGAGCATCGAGATGCGTTCCAGGTCCGCGTAGGCCTCTTCCAACTTTGTCAGGCTCTCCTTGTCCAGCGACCAGCGGGAATAGAAGTAGTATCCGGCCAATCCGAGCAACGCGACTGCCACCGCGCCGCCAGCCACGAAGATGAGGTTTCGCTTGATCCAAGACATACTAGAGCTTCAGCGGATTTTTGAGGGACAGCAGGAACGTCACCGTGAAGGTTTTGGTGGATTCGTCTGGAGTGATGGCACCGACGATCTGGGTGTCCTTTGGGTCAAGCATCGGGCTCGCCTTCAACTCGTTTTCCAATGTGTAGATGATTGTGGTGGACGCGTCGGACACAATGCTCGACAAATCCACCGCACGGCAGACGATCTTGACCACCGAAATCTGGTTCGTGCTCGCTGGAGCCAGTTCCGGAAGCGGCGTCGCATTCGGATCAGCGGGAGCGGCATTCGGATCTGCCGCCATCCCCAATTCCGGGTTGCCCGCCAGACGCGGATCCATCATCCGAGGATCCATCATGCGCGGGTTGTAGAATGGCTGGTCAATCGCTGGCGTCGGACTCATCGCGGCGTTCGGATCAAACACTCCCACACCTGGAATGGTTGCATGGAACTGCTCAATCCAGATGCCGGCTTCCGCGCGCAACTTTTCCTGGCTGCGCTGCTCGGCGCGAATCAGCACCCGGCGCAGCTCGGTCAGCAAATCGCCCCAATAATACCTGCCATTCATCCAGCCGGACAACTGCCCCAGCTCGTTGGTGGCTGACTGCAAGTCGCCGTAGGCGCGCTGGAACTGCGCTTCGCGCGCCTTTTTCGGCTCCAGCTTCGGATTGATGTTCGTTTCCAGCTCCTCCTGCTTCACGCTGGCCAACTGTTGGTAAAGCAACCCCATCACGCCAACCACCGCCACCAGGCTGAACACGGTGGCAATGAAATAAGGCTTCTTCTCGTTGAACGTCTGAAGCCGGCGCGTGCTCTCCGGAATCAGGTTCAACTCCACCGGGCAATGCGCGAGGTTGCGCAATCCCAAGCCAACCACTTCACCCAGTGAATGAGCCACACGCGCGAGATCCTCCAGGTTCACCGCCGGATCGATCTGCACGTTGCGCAGCGGATTGAAATATTCCACCGGCACATTCAGCTTTTCCGCAAAGAACTGCGCCGTGTAAGGCATGATTGACGCGCCACCGGACAGGAACAGCCGCTGCGGTGCAGCGCCACCCTGCTGGCCGCGATAAAACTGCATCGTCTGATTCACCTGAATATGCAGGCGAGTCATGAACTGGCGCGCGATTTTGGAAATCGCGGCCTGATTTGGATTCTCCGGTTCTTCGTAAGCGCCACCCAGGCTGACGAAGCCCTCGTCTATCTTCAGCTTCTCCGCCTGTTCAAACTTCAGTTTCGATTCATTCGCGAAATCCTGGGTGATGGAGTTCGCGCCGAGATTGATGCTGCGCGCAAAGACTTTTCCTTTTTCGAAGAACAGCAGGTTGCTTGTCTTGGCGCCGATGTCCAACAGCATCGTGCAATCTTCGATGTCGCCGTAGTTATAGCGAAAGGCGTTGCACAGCGCGGCAGCCGAGACATCCGTCACGTTCAGGCGCAGCTTCGAAGCATCACAAACGCGGAACAGACCATCAACGATGTCCGCCTTGATCGCCACCAGAAGCACTTCGAGCTCGCCGCCCGCGGTCTTGCCGAGAATCTGGTAATCCCAAACCACTTCCTGCAGCGGGAAAGGAACGTTCTGCTGCGCCTCGTATTGAATGATCTGGGTAACCTTGCTGGTTTCGACCGGGGGAAGTTTTACAAACTTGGAGAAGACGTGAAAGCCAGGCGCGCACACGTTGATGTCGCGGGACTTCACACCCAGTTCAGTGATGGCCGATTGAAGCGCTTTGAGAATCGTGGCTTCACGGGTCGCTTCCTGGGCGCCTTCCGGGCCGAGCGATCTGATTCCGTATTGCTTGAGGCGCAACCCGCCGGCTTCGTTGACTTCAAACTCGGCGAGCTTGAGACTGCCCGCGCCAAAGTCCACCGCCAGAAATGATTTTGATTTCAGCATCGGCTGTAGTCACCGACTCAACGCAAGCGGGTTCAGGGCTTCACATTGAGTGCAGCTCGTGCTGGTTAACGGAATTGAAACAACCGGTCAAACAGAAAAACGTTTTTTGTGTTTGTCCGAAATTTTCGCGCAGTTCTCACGCAAAAACGTGTGAAACTCACGCGAAAAACCGCGCGAAAAACACGTTGCACAACAACGTCAAACTCCGCCATCCGCGCGATCGAAAACGCATCGAAGAAGACAACCCGGGAGTGCTCACAGCGTCACGCGTCCGGAGGGACGAACGTTGTCCCTTCGACTCCGCATTTCTCTCAAGAGTTTCGCATCGGGCGCGATTCGCCGGCGGGATCCACAGCAGCATCCTGATTTCAATCGCATCTCCATCGTGTGCAACTTCACGACGGTTCCTCGCACCGGGCGGAGCAACGGCGGCGCAATGACGCCGCCGGCGGTAAAGCGCGTCTGCGCTTTTCAGCTTCGAACTGCCGCTGAGTTCTGAACTCACTTTCAGGTTTCAAGATTCAGGACACAAGGTTCGCTCGACGTTGAGACGTGCCCACCCCTCGGAAACGCCCCTGAATATCCATTCCCGCCACGCGTCTGATGTTCATCGAAATTGATGCAGTTTATGAAAACACTTTCAAAGCTTGCCCTGATCGCGACGGCAATCGTCGCCGGAACCTTTGCCATGCCGGCGCAGGAGTTCCCGGTGAACGCGCAGCTCACGATTCAGCAGCAGAATCCCTACAAGTTTTCGCAGAAGACCGGCACCTACACTGACACCATCAAGACCACGCGGCTCACGGCGAATTACCTGCTGAACCTGCTCCAACCGTTCTACACTGTCGAAGCCCCGAACGGCTTCCCGGCCCGTTCGCGGCTTGTGCTGGTGAACTTCAACCACTTCGAAGTGCATTCCCCATCCGGGACCGTGATCGTGGCGGACACCTGGCCCTACCTCACCTACAGCGACACGTTCAGCCAGACGAACTATCTCTTTCAAGGGAAGGAAAACGTGAACACGGACGCGCTGAATCACATCTACTTTTATCACTCGACGATTCAATTCAACGACCCGTCGCCGGAAGGAACGTCCTTCACCTTCACCGGCAATGCGCTCGAGAAATACAATCGCGGCCCGCGCAATTCCCGGAATGAACATCCCGCCAATGGATTGCTCTCAATCAATGGATTTGGATCAGGGCGGATCAACGGCCAATACTTCCACATCAGCGGCAAATTCAGCACGCCGCTCGTGCGGTGGGTCGAAACAGGAGATTGATGAACACCTCCATCAACTCCGCATTCCGGGCGAACCCCGTGCGGCAGGCCGGGCCGATCCTCCGGATGGTGAGCCGCCCGTTTTCGCCCGAAATGACCAGGCCCGTTCGCTTCGGGTCATTTGCTGGCGCTTACCGCACCAGAAGCCTTCGCCTTGGCTTCCGCCGCAATGGTCGGCCGAGCTGAATCGCTTTCCAAATCGCAGGCGAAACAAAGCTTAAAAAAACAGGGCTTGCATTCGGAAAGGATTCCCGTAGTTTTTCCGAGCCTTTTTTGGAAGCGAGCGTAGCTCAGTCTGGTAGAGCGTCACCTTGCCAAGGTGAATGTCGAGGGTTCGAATCCCTTCGCTCGCTCCAATTCTCCCTCGTCCCAGCGTTGCGGTGCTTCACTCTTCAGGCTGGCCGGTTCGCCAGCAGGGTCAGCATCGGCCACCACCAGGCAATTTTCCCAGCTTCGTTTTCCAACCGGAGAGCAGTCCTCACATGGTCCGAAGCGGTGGCAACCGCTTCGAGCACTTTTGTCCGGTTCACCTCCGGCGTGGCTGCCGTTTCGAAATACCATTCCAGATCCGGCTGCTTCCGTGAATGAAGCTCGGAGCGCAGCACTAGCAAGCCGGCCGCACGCGCCAGTTCCTCCCACGCCTTGCGAGCGAGAAACCGCCCGTGACTCGGATCGCGCCATTTCTCGACGCGATGCAGCCACTCTTCTGTTTCTGAATCATCATCCGGCACGCTGCCATCAATCAGCAGAAAGTGTCCACCCGGCTTCAAAACCCGGCTGGCTTCCCGGACGAACTTGCCCGGTGAGCTGAAATGGTGCGGGGCGACACGTACGGTCACCAAATCAAATGTGCCATCGGCAAACGGCATTTCCTCGGCCGGGAAGATCCGAGTCTGAATCTCAAACCCCGCCTCAGTGCAAAGTCGCTGCGCGTTCTCAAGCATGCGTGGTGCGATGTCGCCTGCCGTGACCTTCCATCCGTGTCGCGCGAGCCAGAGTGCCGTATGGCCGCCCCCCGTCGCCACGTCCAGGGCAGCTCCTTGCACCGGGCGGGTCACCGCGGCCAGGCCCTGCGCCACATCGTGAGTATCCGCCAGGATATGTGATTTGCCGTAGCGATCACTTTGGCGGTTGAACTGGTCGGCTGCGGCTGATTGGTGTGAATCCAAATGCTGTTTATGTTCCGTCATAAAATTAAATCCGTGACGTCAGCCCGCCCACTGCAACGCCTGGGGCAGCACGCGAATTGAATTCCTGGCGCTGTGCATAGTTGGCAAAACAGATGTCGGGCGTTTGAACCCTTGTTTACGTGAGCGACGGGATTCATCGCAACCATTGATTGAAGAAGCACTCGAAACGAAGCCCGCTTTCCCGCTCATTCAGCCATCGATTCTGCAGAATTTGGAACACGATCCTTTCGTGCGATCCTCCGCGGTTGCAGCGGCGAATAATGGCGCGTTAAAATCCGCCAAAGTGAATTGAAGGCTCGCGCCGCGCCAGCGCTTCGGCTACTGAGATGAAGCCCGAACATGAACCCATCGACGCCCAATCCGAACCGCTGGCCTTCGCAGATCAAATTCATTCTCGGCAACGAAGCTGCGGAACGGTTCAGCTATTACGGCGTCAAAGGCATTCTCGCGCTCTACATCACGAATGTGCTTGTGATGAGCAAGGATGAGGCGACGAACCTCATTCATCTGTTCGGCTTCGCAAATTATTTCATGCCGCTCGTCGGCGCCTGGATTTCAGACCGGTTTCTTGGCCGCTATCACACCATCCTCTGGATCTCGCTCTCGTATTGCGTCGGACATGGCGTGATGGCAATGAGCGATTTGACCACCACGGTCGATGGAAAGACCCTCTGTCTCTACATCGGTCTCGGATTGATCGCCTTCGGTTCGGGAGGAATCAAGCCGTGCGTGTCTGCGTTCATGGGGGATCAATTCCGGCCAGATCAACGCCACCTGCTTCAAAAGGCTTACGC
>CAMLLE010000180.1 GCA_946480555.1 uncultured Verrucomicrobia subdivision 3 bacterium | reverse complement strand
TGTTTTCCTGATCGAGATGTTTGTTGAGATCGACGTTGCGAACCGTGGACAGGAGGTAATCGTGGACCCGTTCGGCACGTGCCAGGTTCTGCGTGAGGCGTTCGTATTCGGCGATGCGCGAGCGGGCATCAACCATGCGCTTTTCCTGCTCGCGAATGAGCGTTTCGGTGTTGCTAATTTCCAGTCCCACTGCGGCGAGCGTCTGGTTCAGCGCCTCGCGGCTTTGTTCGTGCGCGAACTTCAGCAGTTCCTTCTGCGCGCGAATCTCCGTTTCGAGCTGGATCATCCGCGGATGCTTTGGCCGGAGGTTGTGCGCCAGTTCCTCGCGTTGGGCCTCGAGCCGCGCAATTTCCCGCAACGCCTGAAGCCGGAGGTCGGACGTGGGTTGAGATTCGCTGGTGATCGAAGCCAGTTCGTAGTTCTGATTCGAAGCGATCAGCGACAGGTTGCCGAAACGGTAGTTCAGATCCGCGAGCCTGCTGTTGAGAGCTGCAAGGCCGCCGCTGGAGTCGCTGCCTTGCTGATTCAGTTCGGCGACACTGTTGGTTCGCAGGAAGGCGTTCAGCTGATCGTGGGCGCGATTGAATTCCGCGTCCATGCGCGTGAGTTCACCGGAGATCGAGGCGACCGTGAGATCTGCTTTCTGTGCGCGCATCTCGCGCTTGTAGTCGAGGTATTCATCCATGACAGCGTCGAGAAAGCGCTTCACGTAATCGGGATTCGGCCCCGAAGCCGTCAACGTGAAGATCGCGGCGCGCGGGGACAGGGTGACGTTCAACCGCACCGGCGTTTCGGGAGCGTCCGGCAATTGCCTTCGCACGGCGGCGTGGGCCCGGCGCAGAATGGTGCGGCTCTGCATCAACTCCATTTGCGTGCCGTAAAAGCTCTGGACTTCTTCGTGATAAATTTTGTTGTCATTGAGTTGAATCCGGCCGCCAACCCACATCTGCGCCTGGAACATGGCGATCTCCGGTCCGCGTTCCGGCAATGCGAAACGCGCCAGGCAGGCGAACAGGACGACGGCGACCGGAACAATCCACCAGCGGCGTTTGAGTTCGCGGATGTAGCGGCGAACGATGAAAGCAAAGGAGGTTTTTCGGGAATCGGGTTTAACGGTCTCGGAGTGCATACGACTTCAGAAGTTGATCAATTTGCTGGAAACGAAGATTTGATCGCCCGGTTTCAGTTCCACGTCCTTTTCCTTGCGGCCCTTTTCCCACACGGCGAGCACATCCACATACAACGTTTCCACCACGCCCGGCTTTTCTGTGGCGCGCATCACCTTCACGCGTCGCCGCTCGGCGAAATCGGAAAAACCACCGGCCTTCAACACTGCCTCGGACACGGTCATCTTTTCGCCCTCGGGCAATGTCACCGGTCCGGCGGTCCGTACCTGGCCCGTAATGTAGGCGCGTTCGGTGTTTGGACGGCGGAGAGAATCGATCCCCAGCATCACTGTGGCGTGGTAATAATATTCCGCCTCGAGCCGGACTTTGATTTCCTCCGCCAGTTTCCGGCAGGTCTTGTTCGCCGCCGCGACACGGCCGATATACGGCACTTCCATTTCGCCGGTGTCCGTTACGGTTAACACAACGGCGGGCGTCTGATCTTCGGCAATGCGGAAGCTCACCACATCGCCCGGGCTGAGCGTCACCTGAGAGTTCGGCGTGACCGGGCTGTTGCTGTGAGTGATCGCGGCGACTGGCGGTTCCAGCTCGCTTCCAGCGCACACGGTGGCTGCCAGCATAACGGCCATGCACGCGGCCGGGATGCGGGTATTAAGAATAGGTTCAGAATGAGGTTTCATGTTCATATTTGCGACTCGAAGCGTTACTTGCGAAGTGGCACGTAGCGGTGAAAACCTTCCACCGCATCCCCGGTGATGATTCGTCCCTGTGCTTCCACCCAGGCATGCGCCTCCAATTCGCCATTCGCCTTGCGGGCGACGCCCAGTTTCAATTCCGCGCACTGACCTAACCGTCCCAAAAGAATCTGTGTCGCGAGCCCCCGTGTAAGGCACGTGGCCCGGGGAATGCGCCGGCTCGCTGCTTCAACTGCCCACGCCACCTGCCGAATCTGCCGTCGATTCAGCGTGGATGAACGGTTCTGCCGGAATCGCTCCACCCAGCGCTGCAGCACGCGGAAGGGCAGCACCCAAAGGCCGATCCGCACCAGCGGCACGAGCAGCAGCGCTTGGAAGAAGAGCACGCGCTCCGTCCTGCTCAGTTCTCGAAATCTCGACAGTAACCGCATGGTCAATTCCGTTGAGGTGAAGTTTCACCCATCAATTCGGGCATCCGGTCGTGGTAACGCCATAGAACCACCGGCAGCCGCAGGGCCTTGGCATAACGCGGCACGAATCGGCGTGGATTCGCCGCACAGCGGAAAAGCCATCCAAGAACCCATTGGTCCGCCCAGCGGGGAATCTTCACCTGATCGCCGGTCAGAAATCCGATCGCGGCTCCGATGCAGTGAATGGCTGGACGCGTGGCGCAACGTTTCTTGAGATGCAACCCGAGCTTTTCCTGCACGCCGCCACCCAATGCGATGATCACGTGCCGCGGCTTGCGTTCGTTGATCATCTCCACCAGTGCGTCGTCGTTGATCCTGCCGGCGGGATACTTCGGTGCGACGTAGCAATCCGCTTCCCGCGTGGGGAAGCCTTCAGAGTTCAGCCACTCCAGGTTCTTCATCATTGAATCGGACGAAGGCATCACCCAGAGGACATTGCCCGGTTCGCGGAACTCCGGTCGTCGCAGCAGAGCGCGCAAGTAGGCCAGGCCGGAAACGCGATGAATGCGATCCAGCTTCATCGCGTTCCATAGCAGCACCAGCAAGCCGCTGTCGGTGATGGCGAGGTCAGCCTGCTGAAGGGCTTCGCGGTATTCACGATCCCGGCCCAACTCCATCAATGCGGGCGCAGCCGGAACCACCACCAATCCGGAGCGCACACCCAATTCGACTGCGGCAGGTGTGTCACCGATGAAGAAGCGCACGCCAAGGATGTTTCGATAGTTGATCTCTGCTGTGCGCGACAAAGCGGATTTCGCGGATGAACGACGAGCAGCAGCGGAAAGTGTTTTCATAGGAACGATGCAAACGGGTTGGATTGAACGACTCCTCTCAGGTGCCGAAACACCAGGGAACAAAATCAAAGGCGCGCTTTGCGCGGAGGCAGCAAGGTGCCGATCCAAACCAGGACCAGAGCTGACCAGGCTGCCAGAATGTCTTTCAGGTCACAGACGCGGCCAGGGATAAAGAGTTGTGTGATCTCCAAAGCGGCGGCGAGCAACGCCAGTGCGACCAAAACACTGGCGTGGCGCGATATGCCCGATCCTCTTTTCTGAATATTCCTTCGCGTCGCGAACGCCGCGAGCGTTCCCAATCCAGCGAACGCCAGAAAGTTTGCGAGGTGATCGTGCGTATTGAGCCATCGCGCGACTGGCTTCGGCAAGCCGGCCGTCCGGCCTGCGTTCACAGGCGCTGGTCTCAGGCTGAAGAACAACAGCCCGGCCACACAGATGCCAACGGCAATCCCGGAAAGGAGGCGCATGAACAGGGGCGAACATCACGGCACAACGTTGATCATGCTTTCGGTGCAGCCACTTCCGGACTGGCGGGGATCGCGACCTCTGCTGTTACAGCTGCTGCTGCAAGTTTTGCTTTTCCGGTTTCCAGCGCCTTCACCACTCGTTTGCCAATTCCGATGAAGGGTATTTCGATCCATCGATACATCAGTTCCGTCACGAGCATCATCAGAACCACCGCCGCCAGCGCCGCCACTGGTTTGCTGTTGAAAATGAGCGCCGCCAGAATGGCTGCGGGCCAATGGTTGAGATAGAGGGAGTAGCTGCGCGTGCCGATGAACACCATGCTTGCATGCCGGAGCCACGCGGGTTTGGTCGCCAGGGCCCAGCGCAGGAAAAGGAACGTTCCCACACCCGTGAAGACATACCAGCCGCTGAACAGATTCGACCGGTAGCCATTTCGCATCAGAATCAGCAGCGCACCCATGGCGAGTCCGCCGAGGCCCAGCGCCAGCCACTTCGCCTTGGAGTGCTCATTTTTCACTTCGTCGAAACAGAGATAGAGTCCGAGGTTCCAGACGAACCAGTGGCAGAGCGCGGGGAACGGCGGAAAGTAGGTGAAGCTTTCGCGCAGCGCCAGCCATGCTGCCCACGCGATCAGCGTCACTGCACCGGTTATGGTCAGGAACGCTCGTTTCGAGAACGCGTGAAACAGCCAGAGGGAGAGCGGGAACAACAGGTAAAGCTCGATCTCGGTTTGCAGTGACCACAACACGGGATTCAGTTCCGCGGCCGGCCGTTCCCAACCGTCAACGGTTGCCTGTCCCAGCCAGTTGGGAATGATGAGAAAACTTGAGAGCCAGTCGCGGCCGGAAATGGTTTTGTCCCAGCCGAGCTTCAGCACGAGCAGATAGAGCAGCAGCGAAATCCAGCACGCCGGGAGCAGCCGAAACACGCGTCGCAGATAAAATCCGCGCCAGCTTTCACCGGCCTTTTTCGACAGTGTGATGCACAGGCCGGACACCACGAAGAAGATGATCACGCCGCCGGCACCTGGCGTGGTCAAGGCCGCCAGCGGTCCACCAGAACCGAGGAAGACATTTTTCCAATGCAAGGCAATCACCACCAGCACTGCCACGGCGCGGACACCGTCCACGACCGCGACCTGCTCCGCATCCAATTCAATCTTCTTTGGCATGGGCTTGGGTTCTGAGTTCGTAGATTTTTGTGCGGATCAGGAATTCGTAGAAGGCGATCCCTGCGCAGTAGATCAGTCCGGGGCGGCCTTCAAGAAATCCGAGTTTCGTCAGATACATCCAGACAAACCTGAACGCGGGCCATCCGGGAATCTTGCTGACCAGCGGCTTCAATGCCTGGTTCCGCAGCGAGGGATGCCGGGAGAAGACGCGCCGGAAATCCACGCCGCTGCAGGCGCGTGCCATGGCTTCGCGGTCCGAGTAGTTGTTGTGCCGGTCCACCCAATGGCGAAAGCCTTTGCTGAACGCGAAGTGATCGTAAGGCGTGCGGATGTAATCGATCGTTCCGTCCACTTCGCCTTCCTTCTGGCCGTGACCGAAATCAGTGAACTGGGCGCGGCCCAGCCGCAGCAGCCGGAATTGCCACTTGGGAAATGAATCGCAACGGCGCAGCCACCGGCCGCAGAAGATCAGTTTCCAGCAGCAATAAAAGCCGGCGCAACTTTCCGGCGCCTGCTCGATGGCGATTCGAACCGCACGCAGAAACTCCGGAGTCGCGGCTTCATCCGCATCCAGAAAAAGAACCCACGGATGTTCGATCGGACAATGGTCCAGCGCCCAGTTGCGCTGGCGTCCAAACGACTCGAATGGGTTGCTTCGCACCTTTGCGCCGCCAGCTAGCGCAACTTCCACGGTGGCATCGGTGCTGCCGCTGTCCACGACATGAATGTCGCTGCACCAGTCGAGTGATTCGAGGCAGCGCGGGAGATCATGCTCTTCGTCGCGAGTCAAAATGATCACTGACACGGGCAGCGTCACGGGTTCGACAGCGGCGCGCGCCCCGATACCGTTTCGAGCGAGGTTGCCGGCAAATGGCTGGGACAACGAAGTGCGGGCTGAGTTCATACGGTTGCAGATCCCAGTTGAGCGGCCATCGACGGAGTCTGCGACTGCTCTGCATCTGACTTTTGGGACGACATGCCGTGGAGAATGCGGCGCTTGATCGGCTTGCATGGATTTCCGGCGCAAACCATCCAGGGCGGCAAATCCTTCGTCACGACCGACCGGGCGCCAACCACGGTTCCGTCACCGATTCTGATACCGGGATGAATGAATGATTCCGCGGCGACCCAGGCGTGATTTCCGATTCGGATCGATTTTGCATACAACGGAAACCCCGGATCTTCATAGTCGTGTGAGCCGGTGCAAAGATGCGTTCCTTGGGAAATCACAGAACGATCGCCGAGGGTGATCGTCGCCTGGTTGTAAAGGATCGCCCCGTCAGCAACGCCGACCTGCGATCCGCACACGAGGTTCCACGGCGCCCAGATCACAGCTCGCGGATAGATGTGGCATCCAGTTCCCAGCCGCGCGCCAAACAGCGTGAGAAGAAGGCTGCGCCACGCATGCAACGGCCGGGGACTGGGCCGGAACAGCAGCGCGCAAACGAGATTCCAGATCACGCGCGCCAGCCGGTTCGACAGCGAAAAACTCGGGCTCGTGAAAGCGTCGGTGTGTGTTTGAATGGTGTTCACGTGTTTGGGAGCGTGCGGGAAGCGTGGATGACCTGCACCAGACTCAGCGCCGCCTGGTGGATTTCAAAACGGTTGAGAAAACACTCGCGCGCACGGCAGCGCATCAGTTCACGTTCCACATCGTCGAGCGTCACCCAGCGTCGCAGCAGCTGAGCCGTGCCTTCGAGGTCGTCGTTTTCGGCAAACCCAGCAGCGTCCATCACGATTTCACGCCAGATGTTCACCTTGTTGGAGATCAGCGCCGGAACGCGGCAGGCGAGTGCTTCGGCGACGGCGATCCCGAAGTTCTCCTGATGCGAGGGCAGAATGAACACATCCGC
>CAMLLE010000179.1 GCA_946480555.1 uncultured Verrucomicrobia subdivision 3 bacterium | reverse complement strand
GTTCTTTGAAGGCCAGATTTGGCGTCACCACCCGGTGAGCGAAGCCGATGCTCCATTTTTCCAGAGTCTTCAGCACGCGAACCAGCCGGGCCGATGCTGGCAGAGAGTAAATGCCTTGGAACAACTCAGGCATCGGGTCATGAAGATCTAGGATTACACGGGCGCCAAGCAGGCGCGGGAGCAGGCTGCTGAAGACGAGGAAGTCCGGCATGTTGTGAACATGGACGAGATGGCAGCGCCGGGTCAGAGCACGGAACGAGACGAACAGGAAGCACGCGAGGAGGAAGCTGGAATATTGAATGGCGTATGTCAGCTTGTTCTCGCGCCGGCGTTTCATCGGCACTCGGAAAATGCGAATCCCATTCACGGTTTCCGTCAACGCGGTTTCGGAATCGCGCTTCAGGCAGATGACGTCCACTTCCATGCCCGCGCGCACCAGCGATTCGGTTTCGCGGCGGGGCCTGGGATCGGACAGAAAATACGAGTAGAGCACGACCACCGCGCGCTTCCCTGCCAGAGCCGGTGATTTGGTGGCTGCGGGCGGCGATTGTTCGGTTCGAGGAAGTTGCACAGAAGGGCTGACGGTTTTTCCCGGTTTTTGGACGACAGTTTCTTTGTACCAAGCTGCCAGTTCCGATGGGAGGGGATGCCAGAACGAATCGCCGTATCGCTGGCGCGCATGCTTCAGCAACTGTTCGTAGAAATCTGCGGGATAGGTTCTGAACGAGGAGCGCTCGCCGTCAAAACGGAAATAGTCCGGGTGCGTGTCGATCAGGGCCATGCCTCCTCTTTGCGCGACCCAATCCAATTTATCCAGCCAGATCTTTGGATCTTTTTCGCGGAGGAGCAAAAACAGAGTCGAATCCTGCGGCAGGCTGTAGGGGAGTTCCACATACCCCGCGCCCTTGCCGTTGGAAATCCAGAATGGAAAGATCGTGTTGTAGCCGTCCGGTTGTGGCTCGAAAGGATCGGTGTCAAACGTGGACGCGTCATAAAGGACGTTCAAGTCATGAAGCCAGTCCAGTTGACGGAGCATGAAACCGGAACGAAATCCCACCGCACCCCAATCCTTCAGGTAATGATTGATGCGTGCCGCGTTTTCCCGGAACTGTTCCCGGGTCCGGTAGAGTTTGCCGTCGTGATGCAGGTCGTGCACGGCGACCTCAAATCCGTTCCGGCGCAGATCGGTTCGGAGTTCCGGCGATACCCGGTATTCTCCTTCGGGAATGAAGTTGAACGATGAGCGAAATCCGAGGCGTTTCTCGAGTTCCATCAACTGCCGGCATTTGTCGAGGCCGATTTGCCCTTCCACATCATGGGTGAGCACAAAGGCGAAGCGTTTGCCATCGGGCCAGCCGGGCCAGTTTGCAGGTTTGGCACCGGCGGTTTCGAGAACCGGCCAGACGTCACGATTCTGGCGGAGGCGCCGCCGGACGGATAAACGCCGGAGAACATGACGCATTCCCATCGGCAGGAATGGCTTCAGATCATAGTAAACCCGGGTCAGAAACATGGCCGGCAAAGGAGTGGATTTGCTCAACCGCTGAACTCGTTACGAGGCAGTTTTTTGCTTTTCAACGAATGCCGCGATTTTGTTGAGCGAATCGAAGTTCGTGTCAAGTACATCGCCATCGTTGACCTTGATGTTGAATGATTCTTCAAGGAACGAAATGAGGCGCAACATGCCCAACGAATCGATCACGCCGGTGCTGATTAGCGATTCATCCGGATCAAGCCGGTCGCGGGATCCGGATAGCAGGTCGTTCAAGATGAAGGTTTCGATGGTGGCTTGGGTATTGTTCATAGGTCTATAGGTGTCTGTTCCAGAGTCGAAGTTTATGCTCGGACCGCCGGGGCGGCTGTTGCCTTGATTTCGGACTTCAAGGAAGCGAGCGCTGTGCGGTCGATCTTTCCGGACGATGTCTTGGGCAGCGTATCGAAGAATTCAAACTTCTCCGGAACCATGTATTTCGGAACCAGCCCGGCGCAGAATGCCTCCAGTTCCTTCGGCGTCAATGCGCTTCCAGGCGCCGTCACTACATACGCGCGCAGGCGATTGCCCAGGATGTCGTCCGGAATGGCAACCACCGCCGCTTCCTTGACTTGTTCGTGACGGTAAATCGCCGTCTCAATCTCGCCCAGCTCAACGCGATAACCGCGGGTTTTGACCATGTGATCCCGCCGCCCCACGTAAATCCAGTTAACGCGATCCGGCGCGAGCGTGACAATGTCCCCCGTGCGATAGGCGATTTCGTGATACAGGGTTTGAAACGGATTGCGCACAAACGAACGGTCGGTCTTCTCCCGGTCGCCCCAGTAACCTTGCGCCACGCAGGAGCCTCGGGCCCAGAGCTCGCCTTCCTTGCCCGGCTCGGTGATAAGCTCGCCCTGTTCGTTAACCGCGAAGACCTCCATGTTCTCGCAGGCTTTGCCGATGGGCACTGGATGATCTCCGCGTTCTGGCAGCAAGTCTGCCGGTTGCACCTGGTAATAGGTGCAGACGTTGGTTTCCGTCGGGCCGTACAGATTGTAGTAGGCCGCGTGAGGAATCGCCGCCACCAGCCGGCGAAGGTATTTCATCGGAAAGACTTCGCCCGCAAAAAGGACGGCGCGCAATCGTGAAAGATCCTGCTTGGGCAGGTTGCCGTAGTTGACCATCAACGAAAGGATCGACGGGACTAGGTAGGTGATGGTAATCCGCTCGTTCTGAAGCAGCGCCACAAGTTGTGCCGGAACCGTGGAGAGCGTTTCTGGAATCAGCACCAGAGTAGCACCGGCCTGCATGGTGACGTAGATGTCAAACGTCGAGAGATCAAAATGGAGCGGCGCATGGCTCGTCAATCGATCCGCCGCTGAAACCTTGAACGTGTCCCGGCTCCAGTTCACGAACGTGAAAATGGTGCGGTGCGAAATCATCACGCCCTTGGGAACGCCGGTCGAACCCGAAGTATAAAGGATGTAAGCAAGATCGGTCTCAATTGTCCCCGCCGGCTCGATCGCAGCACCCTCCTGCTTCAAAATATCTTCCCATGTAAGCAGCTGAACCGATTCCGGAAACGCCGGAGGGGCATCGGCCAGCGAATCCGTGAGCAGCACTGTCCGCAGAGGCGTGCCCTCGGTGAAGAATCCGGCGAGCTGTTTCAACTTTGCAGGAGCGGTCAACAACACTTTGACGTCGCAATCACGGGTGATGTAAGCGAGACGCTTGGCGGGGGCATTAGGATCCAGGGGGACATACGCTGCGCCGGCCTTGAGAATGCCGAAGATGCTGATGATCGAGGCAAATGATTTGTTTACGTAGATGCCCACGCGGTCGCCGCGCTGAACGCCCGAGGCGCGCAAGGCTCGCGCGACCTGGTTCGTCAACTGATCGAGCTGTCCGTATGTGAGAGCCCGGCCATCCATGCGCACCGCTTCTCCGGAAGGATTGCGCGTAGAGCTGTTAATCAACAGGTGTTGGAGCAGGTATTCCATGTGTATGAATCACGTTTTGAGAGTTGAATCCGGAGCCTTGGAAGCGGCCGAGTTTTTGGCCAGCAGTTCAGCGATGTCCAGCACCTTCACGTCCTCGCCGCCGGGTGTTGCAGCCATGGCATCACTCATCATGTTCAGGCAGAACGGACACGCAGTGGCCAGTGTTTTCGCGCCGGTGCGGACCGCTTCAGCTGCACGCAGATGGGACACCCGTTGCGCGGGCGGTTCTTCAAACCACATGCGTCCGCCGCCTGCACCGCAGCAAAAGGTTTTCGATCCGTGGCGCGGCATCTCGCACGGTTTGCGTCCGGTGGCGGACTGAAGAACCGCGCGGGCCGAATCGGTGTCGCCATTCGCCCGGGCGAGATAACAAGGATCGTGAAAGGTCACTTCGTCACCGTTCTCCACGCCGCCCTTGAGTTTTCCGGCGGCCGTCAGTTCAGCCAGCAATTGGGCGTGATGCTGCACTTGAAAGTGCCCGCCAAACTGCGGGTATTCATTCTTCAGTGTGTTCAGGCAATGCGGGCAGGAAGTGACAATCTTCTTCGCTTTGCGGCGGTTCAGCGTTTCCACGTTGGCTTGCGCCATTTCTTGAAACAGGAATTCATCACCCAGCCGCCGCGCAGTGTCGCCGGTGCAACGTTCTTCGCGTCCAAGGACGGCAAAATTGACCTTTGCGTCTTGCAGCAGCTGAACCAGAGCGCGGGTGACCTTTTGCGCTCGTGGGTCGAAGGATGGCGCGCAACCGACCCAAAGGAGGTATTCAAAATCAGGGTTTGCTTCAGCGGTTGGAACGTGAAGCCCTTCTGCCCAAGCCATGCGGTCGGACGCCGGCCGGCCGTAAGGATTGAATTGCTTGCCGATGTGGGACATCGCCTTCGCCGGGGGGCCCGCAATCTGGCCTTCACCGACCAGGTGACGTCGCAGATCACTGACAATGTCCACATGCCCGATCAATACGGGGCATTCGCCCACGCATGCCTGGCACATCGTGCAGGACCAGAGTGTGTCCGCAGAAATCACCGGGCCGTGAAGCGATTTTTCCTTGGCGCTGGTGGGTGTCAGTGAATTGCGCAGGTTCACCACGACGGCTTTTGGCGAAAGCGGTTTGCCGCTGGCCCAAGCCGGGCATGCATCTTCGCAGCGTCCGCATTCCATGCATGCATCGAGGCTGAGCAGTTGCTGGCGGGAAAAATCCGAGGCAGTGGCCACGCCGATCCGGCCCGTCTTCTCCACGTCTTCCATCTTCAACGGCACCAGCGCACCCATGGGGCGTTCCGGCCGGGCGGCAATGTTCATGGGGCCGGTGATCACGTGCAGGAAGCGCGTCACCGGAATGGCCGCAAACAGTGCGGCGACAAGGATTGCATGAATCCACCACAATCCCAGGTGCCAATCGCGTGCGGTTTCCAGATTCAAATTGCCCAGCAACGCGAGATCAATGGCGTTGCCAATCACCGACCAGCGGGCAATTTCCGGGGCCACTTGCGAATAGTGGAGACGAAACGCCTCCACCAAAAAACCTGTGAGCCCCAGTGCTAGCAGCAGACCGATCAACAACCAGTCACGCCCATTGTGTCCGAGACTCGCCGGGCGGCTCAAACTGCGGCGGTAAAGCGCGAGCAAACAGCCAACGCATAGAGCCACGCCGAACACATCCATCACCAATTCGTAAATGAGAAAGTACCACCCGCGATGGAAATTAACGGGGCCTTGATCGGCGATGGCGAGCAGCGTTGTTCCGATGGTCAGAACCACGAAGCCGCTGAACAAAAGGATGTGAAGCGCGGCTCCGAGAGATTTCTTGTGGACACGTTTCTGAGCAAGGGCGAATACAACCAGGCGCCGAATCCACAAACGCCAGTCTTTTTCAAACCCACCCGGCTGACCTTGCCGCCATGCCTTGGCCCGATTCCATATCTGCCACGCGAGGGAGCCGAGGCTCGCGTAGATGATCGCGTAGAAAACGACACGCATCCATGGCGCGATGTTTCCAAAAACTTCGCGTGTGGGGGCGGCCGGATTTCCGGAAAAATCCATTGATCTTAGGAACGAACCGCGTTGATGAGCTGGGGCACGACTTCGTGCAGGTCACCGACCAGGCTGTAATTTGCCATCTGGAAGATCGGAGCTTCAGGGTCGCGGTTGATGGCAACAATTACCCGCGAATCCTTGATTCCTGCGAGATGTTGAATCGCGCCGGATATGCCGATCCCAACATAGAGCTCTGGCGCAACCGTCTTCCCAGTCTGGCCAATCTGACAGTCGTTCGGGGCAAGTCCCGCATCCACAGCCGCGCGGGTTGCACCTACGGCACCTCCGAGCGCATCGGCCAGGCCGCCGATCAGCTTCTCGAACGATTCCTTGTCCTTGAGCGGGCGGCCCCCGCAGATCACGACACGCGCTTCAGTGAGGTCGGGACGGGTGGAGGCGGACTGTTCGCGCGAAATGAATGTTGTGCCGTTCGGCAGGGCTGCTGAATCCACTGCAACCGATTCGATTGGGCACGTTTGACAATTGGGTTGCGGAACCTCAAATGATGCGCCGCGGACGGTCAAAACCCTGAGGGAACCTTCGATTCTGACCGTCGCGCAGAAACTGCCGGCGCAGATCGGGCGTTTGAAAAGGACTTCGCCGTCCTTGCTTTCAATGCCCATCACGTCGGACACCATTGGCGCATCCAGCAGAGCGGCGGCGCGTGGGAGAATGTCCTTGGTGTAGGTGGAGGAGACGCCGAGTACGGTGGTTGCGCCGGTCTGTCGAACCATTTGAGCAATCACTGCCGCCACTCGGTCGGCCAACGGCTCTGACAGTTCCGGGGCTTCGGCAGTCAACACGGTTGCGGCGCCAAAGGTTTGCAGCGACTGAGCGATTGCGCTGACGCCACTGCCGACGACAAGCAGTCCGAAGGTGCCTTCCAATTGCCGGGCGAGGGTGATGGCCGATAGAGAGCCGCGTTTCACGCGCTGCCCATCGTGTTCGATGATGACGAGGGACGATATCATTGATTCTAAAATTATCCTGTTTGCCGGTTGAGTTCCCTGCTAGAGCACTTTCTCCTGCTGCCGCAGCCGTTCCACCAGGTCCTCCACTGACTCGACGCGGACTCCGCCTGCGCGGCGG